>JAQVUQ010000522.1 GCA_028699365.1 bacterium
TACAATACCACCCGCATCCAAAAGAACCTTGATTATCTCTCGCCAATTGAATGGCTCAACCGTTACCACAATTCGACCCTCAAAATCTCTGCTTAACAAACTGTCCGAAAAAGTGTTGACGAGCCTTTAGCTCTTTTTTGGCACATGCTGAAGATAGTAAAATGGTCTGGAAAATCGTTTGGCACGGCACAAGTGGCTACGTAAAGGAACGTGAAAAGCAAAAATCGCTTTTTTCAGCAAGCCCTACATATCTATAATACGAGGAATGGTTGAATACGTAGATTCGGCGACGAACCGGGGTGGTCGGCATCTTCCCAAACCCGGAGTCCTACCGGCGGCTGATTACAGTGTACCGGATTGGATGCCCGGAGGGTTGGTCAGTTGGACGGTCTTATCTGCGTGAGGAGTCGCTCAAATCACCCGATAATCAGGCGGCTTAACATAGTATACGGAGTCTAAGGCTGCGAACGCGATTTGGCAGTATCTTGCTGTTCAGCGCCCGGGGCACGGTGTTCATCGTATAGCCGGTCGCTTTCGCGATTTCCTTGAGCCTGATCCGCCCGTCCCGGTGTTTTTCTGCATAGCGCTTCCTTTTATTATTCGTAGGGAAAGTATATCACAGCAAAGAAGTGCGGGTTTATCACACGAAAGACGCTTGCGGTGCCGCAATGCACCAAACCGGATATTGACAGCCGCAGAGAATCTTGCTACTATTCGAGTAAGCCATAGGATATGGGACAAATCATGCGTGCAGGATCATAGTTTTGCTTTGAAGGTCACATTAACGTTAATATTGTTTAGCCGGAAGAGTCTTTGCCCGAAGACGGCGCATTCGCAAGGAGGGGTCTTATGCAGCCCAGGAAAGATAAGCTGTGTCATTCTGCTTCAGGTCTGCCACGTGGTGCGAAGCATCAGGTTTCAGCCGCTGAGGAAATGCACGCAGGTCGCCTTCCATTTCATCCCATTCGGCTCCCGGCGCGTGAATACCGCATTGCGTACCATACATGCGGAGACCTGATGCCCATTCCGGAAAATGATTTGCCCTATGCGAGGCAAGCCAGAAGGAGGAACCGGATGCTGCTGACCGCGCTTTTGTTCTGCCTGTTTTTCTATCTTCTTTCACCTTCCTCCTGCGCACAGGCAGAAAGCCCGGCGATACCCGCCTTCCGGGACGTATCTGTGCATGATCCCTCAATCATTAAAGACGACGACGGGTTTTATTACATTTTCGGCAGCCACATGGCCGCGGCGAGGAGCCTGGACCTGATCAGCTGGGAGCAGATCTCCAGGGACGCGAAGGCCGGCAACACGCTGGTGGAAAACGCCCAGAAGGAGATGCGCGAGGCGCTTACATGGGCCAGGACTGATACCTTTTGGGCACCGGACGTACAGCAGTTGGCCGACGGACGCTACTACTACTATTACTGCGCCTGTGTGGGCAACGCACCGCTCTCGGCGCTCGGTCTGGCCGTCAGCGACGCCCCGCAGGGGCCCTACAAGAACCTGGGCGTTTTCCTCAAGTCCGGCGCGCCGGGGTACAACGCTGCGGTCTACCCCAACGTGGTTGACCCGCACACCTTCTTCGACCATGAGGGCAAGCTGTGGATGGTGTACGGTTCGTACTCAGGCGGCATTTTCATTCTCAAAATGAACCCGGACACCGGCTTTCCTCACGAGGGGCAGGGTTACGGCAAGAAACTGCTGGGCAAAAACCACAGCCGCATCGAGGGACCCTACATTCTCCACAACCCGAACACAGAGTACTATTACCTTTTTCTCTCCTTCGGCGGTCTGGGCGCCAACGATGGCTACAACATCCGGGTCTGCCGCAGCAGAACCCCGGACGGCCCCTATTATGACGCCCTTGGCCAAGACATGACCGCCTGCGGCGGTCGCGCCGGCTCCTTCTTCCTGGACGCGGACATTGTGGACTTCGGCGCGAAGCTGATGGGCGGCTGGCGCTTTGACCCGCTGCCTGGCGAGGAAAAGCGAAATGCCATGGGTTACCGCTCCCCCGGGCACAATTCGGCCTATTTCGACGGTGAGACCGGCCGCTTCTTTATCATCTTTCATACCCGCTTCGCCGGCATGGGCGAAAGCCATAGCGTGCGGGTACACCAGATGTATTTCAATCAGGACGGCTGGCCGGTCGTGTCCCCGCACCGATATGCGGGGGAAACGCAGGGAGCCACGGGCCCGGAAGAGCAGCAGGGCGACTATAAGGCCATCCTCCATCTGCGGGACATCAACAAAACAGAGCACGCCTCACAATTAATCAGCCTGAACGCTGACGGAACGGTCACTGGCGAACTGGAAGGATCCTGGGCCTGCGAGGACGGGCTGAACATGGAAATTACCCTGGAGGGCGAGCGCTTTACCGGAGTATTCGCCCAGGCGCTGGACAGCACACAGTTCAAATGGACAGTTTGCTTCACCGCGACTTCATCGGAGGGGGCCGCACTCTGGGGCAGCCGCTCCACCGCGCCGTGAGGGTCCCCCTGTCATCCCTGAACACGTTTTTCCTGAAAAGGGGGAGATCGGTTTTGCGCTGTCTTACAGTCATCCTGTGCCGGATGCTACTGCTCTCTCCGGGCAGCGTGACCGGGAAAGCTGCGGGAGACGAAAGCTGGATTGTTTTTGACAACCTGACGGAGCCCGGCTACACCGAGATCAGCGCGGCATACGCTTTCCCGGCTTA
>JAQVUQ010000523.1 GCA_028699365.1 bacterium
GCGGCTATGTAACCGTAATAAGGAATAACTGGCATCTGTTGCGGTATGAGCAGTTATTGGAACTTCTCAACTGGTCCGCAGAGCGTTTGAACTATACACTCAAGGAAGAAGACTTTCTCTGGCATAAACTGGGCGATCTGAAACCGGAGACGGAATTCGTATGTTTCGAGGAGCTGACGGTAGAGCAGATAAAGCAGACAGCGGTAATAAAGAATACCGTCGAGAAGGACCTGGGGGATATTCACCGGTCTGCGACAGAGCCTTTCTCCTTTATGGAAACGTTTAGCCGGGTGGAAGAAATCAGGCTACAAAGCTACGGCAAAGCAGAGGATGGAGAGATTCTACTGGATGGCACGTGGCGGATCAGCTACCCTTGCTATACTTATAGCGTCTGCAATTACGTAAACAACTTTATCGATACTCATAAAAAACGATGGGGTATGAATCTTGCGGTCGATACGACCGGAGCTAAGGCCGGCCATATGATTGAACTGGTATTTAAACATGTATCAGGTTTGCCGCCTGAGAGCCATTCCCTAAGCATCGAGAAGAACTTCATATCTATAGAGGCGGTCGGAGAGGAAGGCTTATTACGAGGTCTGCAGTGGCTGGAGAACTGTATGCAGGAACGAGACGGACCTTTCCTCCGGGAAACACGTCTGAAACGCAATCCGAGGTTCGACCTGCGGCTTATCTACCCGTATCACATACTTTACGGCGATTCTTTTCTGGATCAACAGATCAGAGATATTCCTGAAGGCCTGCTTCGGCGCTACTCAAAACTCGGCATCAACGGCATATGGCTTCCAGGGCTTTTGTATACGCTCGTACCCTTGAAGAAGATGCCCGAGATATCAGATAGGTATGAAGAGCGTCTTGCCAACATGCGCAGATTAGCTGAATGGGCATCGAAGTACGGGATAGGCGTTTACCTCTACCTTAATGAACCCAGAGGCATGAAACCGCCGTTCTTTGAGGCTTATCCAGCCTGGAAGGGTGTGGAATACAGGCATATCGGTACTGCAGGTCTGTGTACCTCAGCGCAAGAAGTACGTGACTTTCTTAGGAACGGCACAGCCGCAGTCTTCGCAGCCGTTCCCGAACTCGCAGGAGTATTCACCATAACCGCATCCGAGAATCCTACCAATTGCTGGTCACATAAAAGGGGGGAAGAGTGTCCGCGCTGCTCCGGACGTTCTCCTTATGAAGTAGTGGCGGAAGTCAACCAGCTGATTGAAGAGGGCGTTCACAGCGTTAAGCCTGATGCCCGGGTTATGGCCTGGACCTGGGGATGGAACCCGTCCTGGATAAAGAACGCTATAGAACTGCTGCCAGCATCGGTCACAGTGATGTGTACCAGTGAAGAAGGTGTGCCCACGGATATCGGCGGTATAAAGGGAAAAGTTGCAGATTATTCTATGTCACAGACAGGTCCGGGAGAGAGGGCGCAGGAGCATTGGCAGCATGCCCAGGCTAAAGGATTGAAGACGATAGCCAAGCTGCAGGCGAATACTACCTGGGAGTGCTCACCCATACCGTATCTGCCGGTAATGAATTTATTGACGAAACACCTGCAGGGGATAGCGGATATGGAGGTATCAGGTCTGATGCTCAGTTGGACACTGGGCGGATATCCTTCACTTAACTTGGAAATGGCCTCCTGTTATTATTGGGATGATGTGGAAGCAGATGATGATAATATGCTGTCTTCTTTCGCTGTGCGGAAATTCGGCGGAAGAGCTGCTTCTTATGTATGCGAAGCCTGGGAACAGTTCGACACAGCGTTCAGAGAGTTCCCCTTTGATGTAAATGTTCTATATCTGGGGCCGCAGAATCTCGGCCCGGCCAATCTTCTCTTTGAGCATCCCAGCGGGTATAACGCAACGATGGTGGGTTTGCCGTATGATGATCTGGAAAGCTGGAGAAGTATCTATCCCGAAGAAATCTTTATAGAGCAGCTACGGAAACTAAGCGTCAAATGGAAAAAAGGCCTTGAAGCTTTGGATGAAGCAAGAGCGGCAGCGGAAGCTAATAAGAGGTCCACTCTTAGCGATCTCATCTGCGCTGCTCAAGGCAGCTATCTGCACTTCAGGAGTGCCTATTTGCAGGCAGAATTCGTCCGGTTGCGCTGGTTACTGGAAATCAAAGCAGACAAAAATGAACGCTTAAAATATAGAAGCGACATCCGAAAGGTTTTAAAAGAAGAGATTGAACTGGCAGTAAAGCTACACAATCTTGTCAAGCATAATTCCTTAATAGGCTTCGAGGCTACTAATCACTATGCCTACACCGTTCAGGACTTGCGTGAGAAGGTGATCAATTGCAGGCATTTATTACTAAAAGTTTATGGGAGAGAAGAGGATGATAAGTAGAGTTACCGCACGAGAACGAGTCAATGCCGCCCTGATCTATCAGAAGCCGGACAGAGTGCCGTGCTATGAGGTGTTTTTGCCTGGATACATCGAGAAATGGCGGCGGGAGCGTGGCTTGAATGAGAGCGTAAATATATACGATTATTATCCGAAGATCGACATCGGCATTGACTCTATCCTGGCTATGCAGGAAGGCCCGTTTATAAGCAGCGTGAGAACAGAGGAAACAGACACGGATACATTCTTCCATCTGGATAGCTGGAACAGGCTGCAGAGGTGCAGCCATTCCGGCACATTCTTTGAGGTAATGGAAGTCGCCTT
>JAQVUQ010000524.1 GCA_028699365.1 bacterium
ATAATAGCTTTTAAAGATGTTAACCGCATATTGCACTTCCTCCTTTATAAGACGAATAACCGCCATACAGCTAATTAGGCAATCCTTTGGTGGTGAGGGTAGCCGTAACCAGATTAACTTTAAGCCATTTTACATGTCCGTCAAGAAAGAGATAGTTGTCACCACCGGAGTGATGGCGAGCTTCGTTAGTATCGCTGCCATCCAGTTTACAACTGCGATTGCCGGTGACACAGAGGGCAATGGTGGGATTCGGCACATCGCCCATAAAGGCCATGCTAGTGCCGTACGGCTGAGCGGGGGTGTTCTGATAAAGATTATATCCGTAACTGCTCTCTACCGCTCCCTGGAACCAGGCAGTAATAGGGGTAGGACTAGGATCACTGGGACAGATCATTATGCTTTTGTTATCTGTCTTGGCGGTGGGGTTGGGAATATACCCACCTTCAGCCAATAATCTCACCCATGACTTTCCACCATAATCATACCTGACCGTGATGTCGTCGTGATCCGAAGCATACATCAACAAGGCCATCCCAATCTGTTTAAGATTACTCTGGCAGGTAGACTGCCTGGCCTTCTCTCTGGCTTTGCCGAATACCGGGAAGAGAATTCCAGCCAAAAGAGCGATTATAGCGATAACGACCAGGAGCTCGATAAGAGTAAAACCGCTTGCCCTTCTTTTCATTTCAGACCTCCATCTTTTTCTTGAATACTCCGTCATTCCGACAATCGGAATGCCTCAATCGTCCATACGTATCAAGACATCTTTGAAGACCTCCCGGCAATAATTGCACCCCTCACACCTGTGACTACATCGTGAGGTCTTCTCATACCAGTCTTCGGGGAAACGTTCGTTATCGATCACATAAGGAGCCAGGGTGGGGGAAAAACCGGGCTCGAACAGATCCAGCAAATTACCCCGGTAACATCGCTCCACGTATGCCTGTATAACCATCCTGGGGTGAGCGTGCATGCGTGTAGCCAGCTTGACAACGGGAAACAGATCCTCGTATATATGCAAGTCCTCCGGGCGCACCCAGGTGTTCTGCAACAGCTTATGCCAGTTCTCCCGATGACGCAGCAAGTTCCAGCAGACATGCGGCGTCCACCCCGCTATGTTGACGGTCTCATCTATTTCCTGCTCATGCGCCACCATATTGTCGTGAAATATCTGCCCGGGGCAGAAAGAGAGGCAGCCGCTGTTCGCCAGCATATACAGGCGCTTTCCGGCTTTGTCCGCCCAGGTCCTGATCTCTTTCAGATAAGACATATCCCGGTTGTAATCCCGTTGCACATAGTATCCGTCAAACAGCCCGGATACCAGATCCATGGCCCTTATACTTCCCATACGCATATTTACGGAAGCTCTTACTTCTATATCAGGAAAATACCTCTTTACGGTGCGGGCAACGGCCAGTGAGGTAGTGGTAACCGTATCCACTCCCTCTACAACCTTTCCTAAATGCTCTATTACTGAAGCAACTCTGTTTTCCAGATACGTACTTACCGCCCGTCCGCCATAACAATTGGCGTTGAAGAGCAGATCCAGCTTTATGCCCATGCTCTTGATTGTCGTCAGATCCTGTTCCAGTCGCTGCTGCCATTGCCAATCGGTATAGCCTCTTTGATCGGACAGGGCAGCTCTTCCCGAGGGCATGTCTCCCCATGGAAAGTACACCTCGGCAATCCCTTCCCGGTAATCACCAACGATATCTACAAAGGACTCCGCTTCACTGCAGGTTGCCTGGTATCCAACCGCAAATTTCAATTCAGTCCACCTCGTCCTCCGGACGGGTAAAGCCGTTGCCGGAAATGTCATCAGACCAGTCTATCGTCCACGGCTTGTTTCTGCGGAAAGGCGTTTCAAATTTATTCTCCAGCACGCCTCTCTTCTGCAGACCGATCATGCAGGCTCTTACACAGCCTCTGCCGCCGCAGACAGCCTGCCCGGTATTATAAAGATTGCGCGGTTTCCTATAGAAAGGGGTATAAGGATTACGGGTAATCTCATGCCCTGACACAGGATCCATGTAATCTCCCTTCTTGCCTTCTTCCGTAACTATCTCACCGCCTCTGAAGGCAATGTTGCAGGCATTGCAATCCAACTCGCCCCATTCCACCTCATGCCCCGCCAGGTTAACCTTTACCGTCTTATCCTTGCTGATGGCCTTCCCCGGGCAGTTGGCAACACAGGCCATGCATCTGTTGCATAGCTTTGGACCATCGTATATGGGATCCGGCTCCAGTTCCGCCTCAGTCAGGATTACACCCAACCGCTGGCGGGGGCCAAACTCCGGCGTCAGAAATACCTTGCTATAGCCTATTTCGCCCAGACCGGCCAGATAGCCTGCTATCCGTAGATGGATCATGACGTCAGGAGCGGCTTTACCCGGCGCTACCGGACGGCTGTAAACACCGGGAGCAAAATTGCCCTCTCCGTCGATAGCCCGCCAATCGCTCTGATGACCTATAGGAATGGCTTCGTAACCGCTATCCTCTATATACCGGCACAGATTGATCACTACCATCGGTATATAGAGATAAGTCAGGCCACCGTAGCCCATGGCGGAATAATTGCTGAAGAATGTGCCTTCCTCTATGCCTCGCAAACTGCCCCGCATGACACGAAAGGCCATGACTATCATGGATTTGGCCTCGGGCATTATCTGGCGTGGATCCATCTGGATGGG
>JAQVUQ010000525.1 GCA_028699365.1 bacterium
GCCTGCACCGGCATCAATTCAGTCCATCCGGCCCTGGTCGCCGCCTGTCGCATCCGCTCCGGAAGGTCCTCCAGCTTAACCGACGGCAGCGCATTCTCCGGTTCGACTATAGGCTCTTTGTCAGCGCTGCCTTCTGATGTAGATGTATCGGATAACGCCGGCTGCACCGGCATTTCTATTCCTTCATTTTCCTTGTCGTGCATATTGATATTCACAAGCTCCCTGTATTTATTTCATCGGCCCGTTGCAGGCCAACTCCCTCATTATACACCCAATCGGCTCCAAGCGATAATTACGGAGTTTTACCCGCTCGTTTTGCCGGCACCGGCAGCTTATCGATAAAGCCGCGCAGCGCACCCCAATAAAGATCGCCCGCCACCGCTATAAGATCGTTATGCCCGACACCATCAACCCAGAGATATGATTTGGGTTCTTTGGCCAGGCGATAAAGCTCCTCGCCATGTTTGAAAGGCACAACCCTGTCATCACGTCCGTGGATGATAAGTACCGGGCATCTGACCCGGCTTATCTTGTCATCACTCCTGTATCTGTCCAGCGGAAAGATGTTTGTCCTGGTAGCCACTTTCAACGCCGACAGAAACGAGCTTTCCACCATCAGTCCCGCCAACTCTCTTCGTGCCGCCAGATTTATGGTGACAGCCCCTCCCAGAGAGCGGCCGTAGGCGATGATTCTGTCCGGCGGTACGCCCAGCGTTGAAACGAGATACTCGTAAGCCGTTTCAATATCCCTATATGCGTTGGCCTCGGAGGGTCTCCCGGTGCATGTTCCGTACCCGTGATAATCATAGGCAAAAACAGAATAGCCGGAACCGCTCATCTTCCGCAGAAACGGCATGCTCTTGCCGATATCCTCACCGTTGCCGTGGCTGTAGAGGATGGTATACCGGGCACTCTTTGCCGGCAGATAAACGGCGGATATAACAGCTCCATCACCGGTCTTCAACTTAATAATAGAGGCATCGTCCCGGTAAGAAGGCCGGGGCGGATTGAAGATAAAAGTATCCACCAGAGAGAAGAGACCCAGACTGAAGATTATATATAGAGCGAGCAGAGAATATATGTATCTCACTTATCCGTTATCCTCCGATACGATTTCTCCCATTTAGCTATGTCACTCTTTATGTGTACGTTCTCCATTAACGGTATATCTGTGGCTTACATTATATAAACCTCTTAGCACGGCAATACATAAATAGAGCATTGCACCCCCAATATATATCCAGAGCACTACCGTCGGCAATATTTCCCATGTAAGCGTCCTGGTAGGGTCCATCACGCCTTTATTAAAGGGATAAAACCGCATAATATACGTGACAGCACCTGCAATTATTATGACATGGGAAATGAACACTCGTCTGCCATTAAACAGACCCAGAAGCAGGAAGAACAGAGGACATAGAAAGGCAGAGGTCAAAAAACGCATATGCCATCCCAATGGAGGGAAGAAGCTCTCCTTTATATATAAAGGCAACTTGTAGGATATAAGAAATATTACAGGATAAAGCGCCAACCGCAGTATCAGAATGTTTATGGATTTGAGTAATTGATTAGCCATTTCAAGCCTCACAATTATTATGCTTTATGTAAGATTGAGCGCCGGAGTTACCCGGCGCTCAATCACTTTATCCTTGAAAAAGTACTAGTTGCTGCACCAAAATAGATATCTCAGTTATCGGTGATACTTATGTTTGCCGAGGCCCGTCCCTTGCCCTGCTCTCCTCTGGACAGCGGGAGAATACCGGCCATGTCTCCGATGATGTTTATAAGCTCGGTATTGGCGGGAACGACTATTTTAGCGTTGTTCCGGAGAGAACTCTCAACCGTTTCCAGTTGCTTTAAAAGCTGGGCGTTGCCGACAAAGTATTTCTCCGCCGCTTCGTTAACCAGCCTGATGGCTTCCGCATTACCTTCAGCCGCCAGTATACTGGCCTGGCGAATACCCTCGGCCTTCTTAATGGCCGCTCGCTTCTCGCCATCGGCAGCAGTCTCAGCCGCCGTGGCAAAATCGACCGCCGCCAGCTTTTCGTTCTCCGCCTTGACGATTTTGTTCATCGTCTCCTGGACATCCTTGGGCGGGTCTATCTGTTTCAGCTCCGCACGAACGATATCGATGCCCCAGGTTGCTGTCTCATTAACCAGAACCTTCAGCAGTTCCTCATTTATCTTGCCACGCTCGCTGTTGGCAGACTTCAACGTCAGAGTCCCGATAATATTCCTGAGTGTCGTCCTGGCAAGGTTGACTATCTGGTAGGTCACGTTGTTGACGTTATACTGGCTGTATTTGACGCTCGCCTCGTCGTCTTTGATCTTGAAGTATATCTGAGCATCCACAACGGCGTTGAGGTTATCGTTGGTGATGATCTCCTGCGGCTGCGCATCTATCATCTGCTCGGTCACATTGACCTGATACATGGTATCTATGAAAGGAAGCACCCAGTTGAACCCCGGATTGGCAAACTTACGATATCTGCCCAGCCTCTCAATCAATCCTCTGTGAGTAGGTCTGACGATCCTGATGCCGAAGAAAAAAATCAGCAAGGCTGCTATTATCCACCACATACTATTCTCTCCCCCAAAGTTAAATATTTCCTGACATCGAATACCGCTTGTCGTGATTATCGGTATTACCCGCCTTTATGCATAAGTACATATTAGCAGGTAGTAAATGC
>JAQVUQ010000526.1 GCA_028699365.1 bacterium
TATCTTTGTAGTATGACGGCGATCCTCTGCTTTTTCGGCAGAGAGGCGATGGCTGATTGAACAGCACGAACCGTTTCATTTGCTTCGGCTGTCGCTTCAGGCGAAGAACCGGCGTCGGATACGGATACGAGGGCATAATCGGTGATTTGAGAGGGGCGTCTCCGTTGCTTACGCATCTCGTCGATACAGGCATTGCAGGTGATGCGGTAGAGCCAGGTGGTGAACATGGCCACAGGACGATAGCTGCCGGGAGCGGAGTAGAGCTTGGCAAATATCTCCTGCGTAATATCTTCAGCCGTATCTCTGTTGCTCAGCAAACGATAAGCTGTGTTGAGCACGGAACGATGATGGCGCTCGTAGAGGGTATCGAAAGCACCTTCATCTCCATGCTGAAAGGCAAGCATGAGTTCTTCATTATTATCGCAGGAAGAAGAGTTCATATACATCTATCCGGGATCACCACCCCATGCGGCCCTTTCCGTCGCAGGGATGCGTGATCTCCTTTACGCGGCATAGATCAGATACATAGCGCCCAGAATTACCAGGGCGCCGCAAATGCCCTTGACGATAGCGGCGCCGTGCGATTTCTCGTTCCAGTTCAGATAGCGCTGGACTGTTTCCGTCGAAGTCCCCGCGAAGACGATTACCGCACAATGACCCACGCCGTATACCGCCAGAAGGAGAACGCCGTATAGCAGATTGGTGGCCGCGGCCTTGAAGCTCACGGCCAGCATAGGCGCCATGTAGGCAAAGGTGCACGGTCCCAGGGCTATGCCGAAGATCAGTCCCAGAATAAATGCGGCAAAGAATCCGCGTCCCTTAACGCCGGCGTTCCCCGGCCCGGAAAAGGATATTGGAACAATACCCAGCAGATGCAGGCCCACCAGGAAGAAGATCAGAGCAACGAAGTAGTTGCCGTATCTGCCGACGTCACCCATCATCCGTCCCATGGCGGCAGTCAGCACCCCTATGAGAGCGATAGTCAGCAGGATCCCCAAGCCGAAGAGTGCGGATATCCAGAAAGCCTTTCGTCTGGTCAAGTCCTGCTGTTCGCTGACAAAGCCTACTATCAGAGGTATGCTTGACAGATGGCATGGGCTGAGTATGACACTCAGTATACCCCATATAAAGGAGGCCGTCAGAGCGATAAGCGCAGAGCCTTCCACTGCCCTGGTAAGGGTGATGAACAACTGCTCCAAACTACTTCACTCCTATCTCAGCCAGTTTGGAAATGATCTGCTCGCGCGGGAAGAAACCTATATGCCTGAAGACTTCACGGCCGGTTTTATCAAAGAATACCTGAACTGGTATCGCATCTATACCGTAGCGGGATGACAGCAGTTGCTCTTCTTGAACATGCACAAATATCACATTGAGCTTACCGGCGTAATCCTTTTTCATGGCCTCTACTATCGGCGCCATCATCTGGCATGGGCGACAGCTATCGGATCCGAACTCAACAAATGACGGCAGTCCGGATAGCCGCGCTTTATCGACAGGATTGTCTATTGCTGAAGAATACTGCTTTCCTATCCAGGTCTTATCCACGGTAACGGTAGTTCTCTTGCCGAGAGATGCTACGTGTGCGGTAACAACATCCTGGCGCTTCTGAGCCAGAACATACTGTTTGAGATCTTCCTTGACCTGCTCAAACGTCGCTCCGCCCATCATATCAGGATTGCTATCATAGAAATCCTTGAGTTCCTCACCGTCCACGGATACACCGACGGTAAGATAATCGAAGTAAGGCTTAAAGAGCTCTGAGGCCTCGGCGGGAATTTTCATCTTCTTATCCTTAGCCCAATTCGTCGCCTCAGCCGTCAACAGATCTCTCGTCGCCCGGTTTTCAAGGATAAAAAAAGCGTTTTTTACAAGCTGGGGCCGGATGTTTTCCGGTGCCTTGGCTATCTCTGCCTGCAACTCTTTATCGGTGATCTTCACGTTGCCTGCCTGCAGCAATACGCCGGCAGACAATACACTCAGCCTGGCTTCAGCCATCATGCCGCTGGTCAGTATGGGGTAAACATCCTTTACCAATTGCGGAGCATCGGCAGGCTGCTCAGCCGCATTAACACCGGTCACTCCAGCCAACACCAGCACGGCAATAACCATCAGCCGTCCAAACGCCTCCCAACCCTTTGTGCTTGCCGCATCCAGGCTCATAGAGCGAAGACGGGCCTGCCGCGCCGAAGCCTTCAGGCGAAGGCGGGCCTGCCACGCCGAAGCCTTCAGGCGAAGGCGGGTGCCTGTTCGTATTTTCATACTACTTCCCCTTTTCCAGGTTTATTCCGTGTTCCTTGAACGTAGCCAGGATATCTTCCTTGGGCATAAAGCCGACATGGCGTGAGATCTCTTTGCCTGTCTCGTCAAAAAACACCTGTGTAGGAATACTGTTGATTCCATATTTGTCGCCGGCACCGCTGTTCTCCCACACATCGATGAATTCAACGATCAGTTGTCCCTTGTATTCAGCCTTGATCTCTTCAAGAATCGGCGCCATCATCTTGCAAGGTATGCACTTCGTTGCCCCCAGATCGACGAGTCTCGGGAGCTTCTTCTGCACCTTGGAGACCGAATCGGACTTGGGCTTGACCTTTGCGTCCGGGGTCTTCGCAGACGAGGTCTTTGATCCGCCGGTGCTGCTCCCGGCTGTCTGCTTATCCGCCGCGCCGGCGTCCGCGCTCTTTT
>JAQVUQ010000527.1 GCA_028699365.1 bacterium
TTTTGTTGATTATGGGTATGCCCAGCTCCGCCCCCAGACGGTCCGCTTCGGGCACCAGCCGTCCGGCCAGACGCAGCAGCTTGGCCTTGACGGCGGCGGCTGTAGCGGCGCCACCGCCACCGGCGCAGTCCAGCAGGGAGATCCCCAGGGTAACGGTGCGTATATCCAGATGCTCCATCTGAAGCATGCGGATGGTTTCCAGTATTTCAGAGCGGCTGAGCGGCATAGAGAGTATGCTCCTGAACATCAGACTTTCCTGTCATCCGTTCATTAGGTAAACCGGCATTGACAGGCTTATACACTTTTCGACAGTTTGCTCCGGATGTCCTTTTGCCAAAACTGCTTACGTTTCACGATCCGGTGATACCGTCCCACAGGAACTTATTCCACGTCAGGCAATCTATGCCTATCCGCTGAGCCGTATCGGCATGCTTGTCATCACATATCACCAGGGGACGGTACTCAGGCCATCTGCGTGAGAATTCCAGTAGTCCTGATAGATCTCCGGCCGTATACCCCCCCGTTTTAATCTCTACGGCCCATTTGCCCCATGACCCGCTAAATATGCCGTCCACCTCTATTGGCTCTTCACGCCAGTAGTGGACGGTCTGACCGTTGTTGACGGCAAATGCCAGGCAGGCATTTTCAACCCATCGCCCCCATCTTACCGGATCGGTTTCCGGCAGCGGCGGTTCGCCTTCCAGCGAGGCTGCCAGGAAAGTATTGCTGAGCGGTACCAGTTTTGGCGGTGATGATCTCCGGCGCAACTCCGTTGCTGAGAACTTACGTACAGCAGCTATCAGGTAAGCTTCTCCGAGCACATTCAGGTAATGAGCAACGGTTTCGAGTGTGCCCGCATCCGTTATCTCGCCCGCTATCTTCCCCAACGACAGTATCTCCGCCGGATGGCCTGCACACACTGCAAACACCTGTCTGAGCAACGCCGGTTTGCGAACCGTTTCCAGCATAAGCAGATCCCTGCCGATAGCCGGATCTATGATGCTGTCACGTATATATGCCTTCCAGCGCATTATATCGGAGAGAAGATTGATCCCTCCGGGAAAGCTGCCGTATCTTATATAGCAGAGGATCGCCTGCTCTTCGTTCATGGAGAATGCCTCGGCCAGATCGCGGGTAGTCCACTGGCAGAGTGCCAGCCGTTCATATCTGCCTGCCATGGTTTCACGTGCTCCCGCTCCTACTTCAAGCGCCGCAGATCCGGTGATGACGATATGCAGCGGCAGCTTTTCACGATAGACTTCGTCTATTCCCGCTTTGACCAACCTGGACCAGTTGGGAAGGTATTGTATCTCGTCCAGAAGCAAAACGGCCTTGCCGGAGCGGGCAAGCTGCAGCGCCCGGCGCCATTGTATCTCCCACCATCCGGGCAGGGCGGCTTCGGGCGCATCCGCTGCCAGATAGAGCGCCGATTTTCCCCACTTGCGGGCTATTTCCAGCAGTATGGTAGTCTTGCCCACCTGCCTCGGGCCGGTAAGCATCTGGATGCGGCCGGGCGCAGGCTCGTCTATTCGCGTCATTAAACGCTTCAATACGGTATGATATCCACTCTCAATTGACATTATTCGTTATCTCCGATAAATTTATCGTTTATAACGAATAAATTATCAGAATATCTTGCAAAAGTCAATTTAAAGAAACTTCCTTTGCTCAGGTAACCGTTAGGGTATCACCGGTGCCGTATTTCCAACACATGACAGAAGGCCTGGTATCCTATCGCCTTAGCTGTCTTTATAGAGGCGATATTATCGATGGAGGTACCCCAAACGGGTATGCGTCCCTGCCTTAAGATATTATCAGTGGTCGCGGACGACGTAGCCTTACCGTATCCACGGCAACGGTATTGCTCAAGGGTTCCCTGCACGCATAAATCTCCGATTCGATCAGACATATAGCCGTGGTGGGTCGTACAGATAATAACTGATCGCACACTGCCGGCGTTATAATGTTTCCAGGACAACCCCATGTATCAGCAATCTGCTCTGCCGCCGGCACTATTTCTTTCCGTGCCGAGATAAGCAAACTATCACCGAGAACCACTGCGCAAAGTGCACACAACTTCCCGGAATCACGTACCTTCGTATGTATGATCTTTCGTTCCCGCGGTACGAGTGTGTCCAATGGGTAATCCACATATTGTGAATAGAAATTTGCTACGGCACGAAATATCCCGGCTTTCATAAGACCCCGCATAGATTTAATCTCTGAATTACCTGTGAATACAATCGATTGAAACGAGCTTCAGGCCATTCTCCTGCCACATGTCCGGAGAGAACTCGGAGGTGGCCCGCCCAGATATCAACGGCACGGAACATCGCATTTGCTATAGCCGTAACATCGGCTGGATTCTCATTTTCACGCAGGTATGTCGCATTGATCTGCTGCAGCCACTCCTCAGGAAAAAGCTTCGACATGTGAGAGCAGCGAGCAAGAAATTCCACTCCGATTCTGCGGTACATGGTCTGCAGGATTTGATAGCGTATCATATCCAGGTTTATTTGTGCCGACTGAATTTCACCTTGCTGAATGCTCTGGGGAATATGCTTGGCAAGTTGCCAAAAGAGAGAACAGATCATACCTCTCACCATATCTTCGGTGAGTTCCGACTTATCCTGGAATGTCTCTACCAGACTTTGTGCCGGTGGCCGGCAGAACTCCAATGGCAATT
>JAQVUQ010000528.1 GCA_028699365.1 bacterium
GGGGCCTGTTCTGGTCCCCGAAGCCGAGTATCATTACGAATCCGGCGGCTATCGGGATTACGTAGTCTTCCCCGGAGGCATGATCCCGGAAGAGGACGGCAGCGTCAAGATCTATTACGGAGCGGCTGATACCGTTGAGGCTTTGGCCATAGCCGATCTGAGCGACCTGCTCTCACTTTGCGAGCCCGTATAGGTTGCAGATAAGGTTTGTGCACATCTATCCGCTCTTGACAGGTTGATAAGAAACAGGGTAATATGTATACAATTACTATTATGGTATACGACTGAGGAGTGATGGAGAGTGTATGTGCCGAAAAAGGAATCCAACGGCTCTAAAGAGCTGTATGATAAAGTAAAAGAGTATATGCTGAGAGAGCTTATCGGCACAGACAACAAGATAACGGAAGAGATGCTGGCCACCCGTTTTCAAGTGAGCCGCACCCCGATAAGAGAGGTCCTTAAGCATCTGGAGCACGAGGGACTGATAGAGACACGCAGGAACAAAGGCATAACCTTCAGATCCTTCAGCCCGGAGGAAGTAGCTGAGGTGTATGATGTCAGGAGCGTCCTGGAAGGATACGCTGCCAGGCTGGCAGCCGGGGAAGCCAGTGACGAGAGCATCGATGAACTGGCAGGATATATGGAGAGGTACACTGCCGCCAGAGCGGACGGTGATACCCAGCAAGCCGCTCTTATCGACAGCGTTTTCCACGAGAAGCTGTTGGAACTTTGCGGAAACACCTATCTGTCGGATATGGCTAAAAATATAAGGATGGTAAACAAATCCCTGCTGCTCAAAGACTATTACTTCTCCTTCCATGGCGATGTCAACCCGTACAATCACGCCATGATAGTCGAGGCTCTGCGCAACAGGGATCCACAGAAGGCACAACGCATGGTGCAGAAGCATATCAACTGGTCGAAGAAGACGATTCTGAAAATATTGAAGGACTGACCGTAGATCTGAGTCTCAGGTGCGCGGTATTATTTTACGGGCAGAGCCAGCATAGTAATATATGCCTCATAATATAAGATGAGAACAACCCGATTGTTGTTTTGCCTGTCCAGGTAATGAAGGTTGCTGGAGGAGATTGATATGCTGGATATGAGCGATGCCTGCTTTAGGGAGCAGCACTGGGCCGAACCCGATCTCTACCTGATGGCTGATGAAGCGCTGGTGGAGAGTGCGGAGAACGCCGTTTTCAGGATATGCCCGATGGAAAAGGCACCTGAGCCTGTCCTGGTTCCCGATATGCCGTGGGAGGGAGGCGACGGCTCTGTTCAGCGTCCTGTGCAGCAGGATCCCCTTGACGGCTCCGTCCTGTATGATCCGCAGCTCAAACGATTTCATCTCTGGTACAGAACCCATAACAGGCTGGCATCTAAATCCATAGTCTGTTATGCCTGCAGTGAAGACGGCCTGCACTGGGTGAAGCCGTCGGTAGGAGCCATAGACTACGAGGGCTCTTACGATAACAATATGTTGAAGATGAGAGTTCCGCCGGTGTTGAACGATCATCTCTGCACGGTGGTGCCCAACTATGTGGCCGGTCTCGATGCCAAATTGATCGCAACGGTCTATTCCAAATACAATGATCCCATATACCCGGGTGGCATAACCTTTCTATCCAGCCGGAACGGAATCGATTGGGAACCGCATTTCCCGCCTATGCTGCCTATCGATGGCGACGCGCACTGCCTGATGTGGGATCCTCGTAACGAATGCTATATCTGTACGACACGTTCCGCAGCTTATTCCGGAACTATAAACAGGTTAAGGCAGGCAGGTTACGATAACCTCAAGTCCAAGCGTCATGTAGCCATTGCCAGGAGCCGTGATCTCGTGCACTGGACGCCGATGGTGACGGTGCTGGAGGCGGATGATAAAGATCCGGAAAACGCGCAGTTGTATATAATGTACGTAATTCCCTACGGACACGCTTATATAGGACTGGTCCAGCTCTTTTACATGTCCCGCGACATGACCTACGGGCCGTTGGATGTGCACCTGGTCATAAGCCGGAACCTGACGGATTGGGTCAGAGTCGGCGATCGCACTCCCATTCTGCCCAGGGGAGAGAAGGGAAGCTGGGATCACGCCGATGTCACGATTTGTGCCGGCACGCCTCACCCGGAAGGCGACAGGATGCGTTTCTGGTACGGCGGCAAGGATACGGAGCACTGGCAGGCCGGAAACGGGGCTCTCGGCACGGCTACCTTGAGGCGCGACGGTTTTGCCTGTTGGGAGGCAGGGGATACGGAAGGCTGCATTACTACCGTGCCTTTGGATATGCACTGGGCTACATGGCCTTTTCTCAATGTCGAGGCGCCCGATGGCGAGGTCCGGATGGAGATTATCGATGCCGAGACGTATGAGCCTGTACGCGGTGTGTCCAGGGACGATTGCCTGCCCATTACCGGCAATCATCTGCGCGCCATGGTGGAGTTCAAAGAAGGGCGGGGTAACTTTATTCGTCATGCCGGCAAGGTTCGCTTCAGATTCTATTTGCGCCGTGCCAGGTTATACGCTTTCAAAGCGCCCAATATTCTTTTGGAAGGCGACTACGTTCCGGCTTACGCCTGGTTGTAGGCGTCATTGAGAGAGGAATAGGAGAGGTTTATTAATATGCCGTCCATATTGCTGAAAAAACCGCAGCCGGATATAGACAGGTTCGTGAA
>JAQVUQ010000529.1 GCA_028699365.1 bacterium
ATCCCAAAGTTATCGGTCCCAGGGCCATAAGATAATCGATATATTCCTGCCCATCCACATCGAAAAGATGGCTACCGTATCCCTTTTCAGCAAATATAGGGAAAGCTCCCGGTGCAAAGGCTTCAGGCCTCTTACTGCTGGTTTGGGAGGCCCCGGGAATAGCTGCCGCGGCTTCCGAATAAAGTTCATTCGATTTGGTCAGGTTCAAATGATTAAGTGTACAATCCATCATGATACACCTCTATATATTTTGCTGGACATGACGGCATATCCCCGCTCGAATTCATAGCCGTCGTAACCGGGATCCTCATCCGATATATCCTTTAAATATACTTCCACGCCGTTATTCGTCCGGGAAAGCCGTCCGGCCAGCATAATCCTTACGGATTCGGTCAGTTCTTCCACCGCTGCCATCCGTTTCACCCCTGTCTCCAGGTAATCGCATATTCTGTCCAGCAGTGCCCCGTACATGGAATTGGTATCAATGCGGAACTGGAAAGTGCCTGCCGTCGTTATGATGACCATCTCGAAGGGTTGCCATGCACCGCAAAAGGTATTGTAGACGGCAGAAACGCCACTCTCGAAGCGCACGTAATATGTCTCACATACTTTATCCTCTATAGTGCTGCGCCCGACAAACCGGTTGGAGACGGCTCCCTGCCCCAGTAGTCCCCCTATAGCCTCTACTATATGGATGCCGTAGTTGAATTCGTCCACTCCCGTGGTGCCGAAGACGCTGGTTACCTTGCCTCTCTCCTCTTCCGGCAGCGACAGAAAGTTTTCTATCTCTCTGACATAGCGGACTGAAGAACTGCCCAGAATCACGGCCCCCTGCCCGGCCAGTTCTTCCAGCTTACGACAATGAGCCGGACTGCCGACTATTGGTTTGTCTATGAATACCGGCTTTCCCCGTTCGATAAAGGCCATTGCCTGCGGCAGATGCTTCTCCCAGTTGCAACTGTGCAGAAACCCTATGTCCACGGTATCGGCTAACTCCTCCAGACTTTCACAACGCCGCTCCAGACCGAACTTCTTTATGAAACCGTCAACCTCGTCGTCGCCGCGAAAGCCCTCGTTATAGATAGCTACATAACGGGCGCGTGTTCCACGGCTCAGATAGCAGGCAAAAGCCCCCGGGTGGCTGGTATCGATATCAACTGCTCCTATTCTGATCATGATGTCTTTCCTCTCAACGAATTCATTCCGTCACTTCCAAAATAATTTCTCAATCTCTTTACCTGCAAGCAGTGCATGCAACAGCTCAGGCTATGCAGTCGATTTTGCCTAGATCGACAGGATATTGCAGCGGCCTGCCGTTGACGAAGTTGTTGATTTCTTTGCAGGCAAGCGCTCCTATCCGTCTCATATTTCTTGATATGGTACCGGCTATATGCGGCGTCATCAGCACATTGGGCAGATTGCGCAACGGATGATCCGATGACGGCGGCTCCGGCTCGGTAACATCGATAAAAGCACAGAACCTTCCCGTTTTCAATTCCTTGATCAACGCCTGTTCATCTACAATAGCGCCGCGTGCGGTATTGATAAAGACGGCGTTATCCTTGATCATACGGAGCAGGTTGGCTGTAATCATGCCCTCCGTCTCTTTGGTAGAAGGTGCGTTGATGCTTATGTAATCGCAGAGCGAGAAGATATCCTCAAGGCTTCTCTTGGCAACGCCCAATGCAGATGCACTCTCTTCAGATAAATATGGATCAAAGACCCATATGGAAGTAACGTCGAAGGCCTGGAGATACCGTATCAGGCGTCGCCCCACAAAGCCTGCACCCACTATCCCAACCGCAGCGCCGAAAAGCTCTAAGGCATTGACCGACTGTTCGCAGCTCCAGCCCCCGGAATCGACCGTCAACATCTGTTCTTTCAGCCGTTTGCCCCCCATTATGATAGCTCCCATGCAGTAATCTGCTACCCCGATACCTATGGCCGGGGCCGCAGTAGTTATCAGCATGTTCCTGCAGATGAAGTCCTCGCTTATCACCGTTTTTACGCTTCCGGCCGCGTGAGTCACCAATTTCAGGTTGCGGGCACGGTCCAGGATATCCTTCTCAAACTTTATACTCCCCCAGGAAGTTACGGCGACATCCGCTTCACCGATCAGGTCCATTACATAGTCAACTGTAACCGTCGACTGCGGTTGCCCAATAACCTCAACAACCCCGGACAGATCGCTAAGCATCTGTTCACCGAATATTTTGCCGCATAGCTCTTCATTTATCAGTAACGCACACTTCATCATTTAATATTCCTCCATCAGCATATCTATATGTTCGTATCCTGTAATCACGGTTCCACTCTGACTTTGATGCTTTTACCGGCGATCAAATTGACCGTAAAGGCCATGTATCCCCATTTATCGCTTCTAAGACGAACATCTTCATATCCGTCTCTGCAAAGGCAATAATCAGTCAAAGGCTGCAAGACAACGCTTATTCCTGTCTCCCGGTTATCGTAAGGACTGTGAAAAACGCCTGCAAAACTATTTTGATTATCGCCAACCTCATACTTTGCCAGAACATCATGGCCGAATTGAACCCGCCCCGGCCTGCGTCGCGCCCGCGCCAGGCTGATTACAGGGGCGCTAAGCCCTGAGAACCGGCTGTTGCCGGCTCCTCTGCCGTCGCTGCCGATATCGAACTTTTCCCAGCAGCATAAAT
>JAQVUQ010000530.1 GCA_028699365.1 bacterium
CGTTGCGTATTATGAGCATGGGACTCTGGCCGGCTTTTCTCGACGGTATGATGGATGCCGATGCCGCGGCCGAGTTCATTGACGGTTATGAGCAATCCTATACATACAGGACTTACGCCGAGTTCCGGGACGCCAGAAAGCTTATCAAAGAGACGGCAGCCGCCCTGTCGCAGGATCCTGAACGGTATAAGAAACGCATCAAAGTTTCCTTCGGTCTGTTGGTGGGCAGCCCGGGAGGAGAACTGAATACCGCTGATTTCAGTCGGAATCACTTTACGCCCGAGGAACTCAAGCATGCCTTGCATTACGCGTTGCGCTTGAGCGACGGTTACGTATGGATTTACGGTGCGCGCTGGCTGAAGTTGCCGGAAGCGTATAATGAGGCTATAAGAGAGTGCCGCAAACCCCAGTCTCTGAATTTTAAGCAGAGAGAAAGTAAGAACAGTCCGTTGGATTATCATATGGCCTCGACGAAGGGCAATCCCAACCGTGCCGACGGAACGGTGTTTGACCCTTACAAAAATGCCGGCTATAAAGAGGTTTACGATTTTCCCAAGCAATGGCGCTTCCGCCTGGACCCCGGGAACAAGGGACTGTCGGAGAGCTGGTACTCCGGCTACAATGCAGAGCTGTGGCGGAATATCGATATCAGCGAATGGTGGGAGCCTCAGTTGAGGCATACCTACCTGGGGTATGCCTGGTATAGATTCGAATTTGACGCCCCTGCAGAGTGGACGGGTAAAAAGCTTGTTCTGGTCTTTGGTGGCGTGGACGAGCAGGCCTGGGTATGGATCAACGGTATGGAAGCCGGCAGTCATGCCTACGGTCCCAGCGGCTGGAATATTCCCTTTGATATAGATGCCGGCGGGCGCATTATCCCGGGAAAAAAGAATGTAATTTGTGTCAGGGTTCATAACTCCGCTGCCGTAGGGGGTATATGGAAATCTGTAAAGATATTCTCTCCGGTCACAGGCACAAAACCTGCCGCGGCAGGAGAAGACCCCGAGACAAAGGGTAAAAAGATCATTACCTTTGGAGGCGGCGGTGCCGGGGGCGTCAACATCGGTTATTATCGTAAGGACGTTGCTCATATGGAGAGCAAAATCCCTGTTGACGGCGTGTTGCTGGGGCTGCATCCCACCATAGACGGTACTTTCTACTACTTTGCCTCTCAGTTCTTTGGAAATAAAGAGTTCAAGATGGATGACCTGAAACCGTTTATCGGCATGTTGAAAGAGGCAAAGCCGAGCCGTTTTACGGATAACTTCCTTCAACTTAGCATAACGCCCGGGGATTTTGACTGGTTTGACGACAAGGTGCTGGAAGCTATTATCGGCAAGGCAAAGATCGCTTCCACAGTAACTAAGGAAGGCGGCCTCAAAGGCATATTTCTGGATACGGAGCAGTACGGCATGAGTAAAGGCGTTGCTCCCTTCTGCTATGAAAAACAACAGGGTAAAGGCAAAAAATCTTTTGAGGACTACCGGCAGAGGCTGGAGGATTTCGGATATCGTCTGGGCAAAGCCATGGCTGAAACACATCCCGGTATGACGCTGATCCTTACCTACGGCAACAGCCTGGTAGCCAGGACTCTGGGAGAAGGAGATAAGTATCCTCTTTCAGCCAGCTCGTACAATCTCTTGCCGTCTTTTATTGACGGATTGTTGAAGGTTGACGGCTTACGGCTCTTTGACGGCTGCGAATCTTCGTATCTTTACAAAACCCATGATCAGTTCCGGCAGGCCAGGAGATACGTCAAGGAGATGGGCAAGCGGTACAGCCGTTATCCGGATCTGTATGAAAAGCGTGTCAACGTTGCCTTCGGCCTCTGGCCGGCAGGTGCTGCCGAGCTCAATACTCAGAACTATCTGGAGAACGCCTTTACCCCGGAAGAGCTGGAGCACGCTCTTAACTTTGCCCTGCGCAACAGCGACGGTTATGTGTGGCTCTATATGGGCGGTATGCCCATGTTCAGGGAAAAGTATCACGATCTGGCGTTTCCTGCCGAATACAATAAGGCTATAGCTAATGCCGTAAAGCCTCATACTACTGATTACAAGCCTGTCATACGTAAGGGAGGTCCGCATGAGCCCAATCCCCCCTTTAATCTGATTTTTGAAGCTGAGGATATGGGCCGTACGTTTACTCCGTTGAGCGGAGCGGGAGAGGCTGTCGTATGGGACGCGGCTTACGGTTACGAGGACAGAGGCCAGAAGGGGAAATTTATAGAAGTAGTCGGTGGTGCCACCACATCTACCGGCAAGGTGCGCTTCACTTTTCCTGCCGCCATACCTGACGGTGTATACTCCCTGAAAGTACGCGTACGCTATCCCGGAGCGAGACAGGATACAACTATGCAATGGCAGGATTATGCCCCCGGCGGGAAGGTTACCGCCTTGCAGGGACCCGGAACCGGCTGGACAAACATATATATGGGAGATGCAACGAAAGGAACCTACTCCGCGGACGGCCAATGGATATGGCTGGAGCTCTACGGTCCCAATCAGCCGTTCACACAGAACAATTACGGCTGGAAGCAATTCACGGGAGTGGGTCCGGGGGAGTACAGTGTTGAGATATACGATGACAACGCTTCCCATTACAGACAGGTGAATATCGATCAGTTTGAGCTGGTAAGAAAGACGGACTGATAAGATTTAAAGACAGGCGATGT
>JAQVUQ010000531.1 GCA_028699365.1 bacterium
CAAGACGATAGACTGGTTTGATAGCATTTATAACCAGGGAGGATTTATCTAGATCACATCATTTTAGGCTATATTTAGTCCAGTTTAGTCTGTTGCTTGGAAATATAATAGAATGAATGTCTTTGCGCGAAACAGGAATGCGAGACTAATAAGGTAGTGATGTAATGGCTGATCAAATTATTAATGGGATATGTCTTATAGATCCTTTTTTGTATGATAAAGGTGGACACTGCTTTAATTATGCGTATAGCTTTTATAAAACGGCTGTCAATAGAAAACTGCGATTTATGGTATTAAGTAATTTAGGTTGCTGTGATGAGGTCAAATCTCTTTTGCCGGTAATGCCTGTTTTTAGGCAGCGCTTTATGGAGAACTCCTTATGGAGACGTTTACCAGGAGCAAATATGATTTCAAATTACATAAGCCTATGTCGTGATTTTGAAAGTGCTAATTTGGATTTCTTGGATGATAAGTGGCTTGTGTACTTTGTGAATCCAGAACCGTTGGATATGTTAGCATGGGCTGCTATCGTGAAACACAAAGTTAAGACGTTGCCAACAGTTATCTATATGCTTAGGTATGGATGTAACTGTAATCAGAAGCGTATATTAGATAAAAACGCTATGCGATATAAATTGGCATTTTCTCTTTTGAAAAGACATAAACATTTTTACAATATTCATTTGGTATCTGACAGTGAGCTACTCGCATATGACTATCAACAATTGACAGAGATGCCAATATCTGTTGTACCTATACCACATACGATAGGCGATTTTGATAATAAGAGTGATTGCATGCGACAAAAAAACAAGCTTACAATTGTTATTCCTGGTCGTTTTACACCAGACAAAGGTGCTTCAACAATTGTCGCAATAATAGATAAGCTGGTTTGTACTGGAAATATCGATAATTACATGTTCAAGATACAATGCTATGGTAACAACGAATACGATGTGCATACCTTGGAAAATATTGAATTACTTAAGCATATGGACACACAACATGTTATACTCTTGCAAGATATATTGGATAGTAATGATTATTACCGTTTGCTTGCTGACGCAGATATCGTTATGTTACCGTATCAGGCAAGTCGTTATCGAGGAACATCGGGACCGTTTACTGAGGCTCTGGCGATGGGAAAGCCGGTAATTGTAACGGATAATACTTGGATGAGTAATCAGTTGAAGCTTTTGGATACCGGAATAGTCTGCCCGGAAGGAGATACTGATGCTTTTATACAGGCGCTTTTAGAAATGAAAACTCATCTGCCTCAATTTGTACAACGAGCAAATGATAATCGTGCTAGATGGGCTTGTTACCATAGCCCCGAAAACTTCATTAACGAAATTATAAACATCGCTAACTCTACGACTACCCAATCTATTCGGGAGTGTGACAGATGCGGATAGGTATTGATGCCAGGCCTCTGGCAATAAAGCTTACCGGCGTAGGAAAGAGCCTGCAGCAGACAATAAAAGCCTTGTCGAAAATAGATGGAGAGAACGAATACTTTCTCTATTCGAATCGTGATTTCCCTATGCCTGTTGAGAACGGCAGATGGCACAAATGTGTTGACCAAGGACTTTTTACCGTTAACGGCACCCTCTGGGTGGCAACCAGGCTGCATAAGATGTTGATAAGGGACGGCATAGATGTGCTATGGGGTCCGATGCAGATTGCGCCTTTATCTAAAGTGTGCAAAACGGTGATCATGGTATATGACTTTGTCTGGAGTTTTTTTCCTGAAACAATGTCTCTGCCGAATCTAATTATAAGCAGATTGTTTATCCCTCGTTCTATAAGGAGAGCTGATCGCATTGCATGTATATCGGAGGCTACTGCGTGTGATCTTGCCCATCTTTTTGTCGGCAATGCTTCTAAGACCGAAGTAGTGCATCTTGCGGCGGGTGATTATAGTCCCTTGAAAAAAGAGGAGGGGGAGAGATATATAGCACGTAAGTATGGTGTACAGAGCAGATATATACTGAATGTTGGAACCATTGAACCGCGTAAGAATTTATCCTGTTTGCTGCAGGCGTTTAATTTGCTGCGGAGCCGCCATGGCGTTGACTACTGTCTATTGATCGTCGGTAGTTCCGGTTGGCGTAACAGCAATATCTATAATACATACCGCGAATGCGGTTTTACAGAGAATGAGGTAAAGTTTTTGGGCTATGTTTCTGATATGGACATGCCTTATCTTTATGCCGGAGCGGAACTGTTTGTCTTTCCTTCTCTTTATGAAGGGTTTGGACTGCCTCCACTGGAGGCGATGGCCTGCGGTTGCCCGGTGATAACTTCAAACGTATCGTCCTTACCAGAGGTGGTAGGCGATGCTGGCCTGATGGTGTCGCCGGACGATATCGAGGGATTGGCGCAAACGATGGGACGAGTGTTGAAAGACGAATACTTACGTCAGCAAATGTCATTAAAAGGATTGGAACGAGCTCGGCAATTCTCCTGGGAAAAGACGGCTCACCGGATGCTCGATATGTTTTCCAGCGTAGCACGATAATCTGTTTTGCCTGTGATAATCTGATAAAATTATGAAAAATGACTGGGTGATGTGTAGCGTCTTGTCTAAGATAACTGCTATTAAAACCCTCTGGGAGCGGAAGCAAAAACCGAGGTAATTAGCAGGGTAAGTTGCTTTCGGGCCTGTTTT
>JAQVUQ010000052.1 GCA_028699365.1 bacterium
AGTAGCAGCAATCGGGGAAGACCACCGGACCGTCCAGGAAGATGCCGTCTATGCCGGTCTTCATGGCCTCGGCCATCAGGGAGAAGGCCCACTCCCGCCAGTCGCTGTTGATGCAGAAGGTGGTACCGTTGCCGTAGAGGGGATTGACTTTGCCGAAGCGCTCTCCAGCAGCGGTGATCTGCTCCCAGTCAGGATGCCCGGCGGCAAATTCATAAGAGTACCAGTGCATGTTAAGGTATGATATTATTCTGATCCCTTGTTTATGGGCTATGGGAGTGTAGGCCCTCAGGTAATCGAAACTCTCCAAACCGGGATATGCCTCATACCCCTCCGCCTTGAAGGTGGTCTGATGCGTTGCATTGCTGAAGCCGGGAGTGCCCACAATCCATTCGCAGTTGATGCCCCAGTCCTCCTTGCGGCTTTGGGCCACTGCTTCCAGATCCACATCCTTGAGGATGGAAAAGTCCGGGGCGTAATCCATACGCAACATCCTGACGGGGCTTTCCCACCACTTCTTATCGCCGTTCATTATTACCTCCACAAACCGTCGTATATATTAACGGCCATTATATTATCCTCTGGATCCTTCGGCTAACAGCTCATTGATTTTGCGAGTAGCGTTCACCGCCGCCTGCTTGGCAGTCTGTTTACCCAGATAGGCCAACTCCAACTCATTGCTGATTATAGTTCGCCATCTGTCTGTAGGAGCGTACGGCGTCAGCGGACTGGGCACGGTATGCTTCACCTCATCCATGAATACCTTATTGACTCCGGCCATATGCTTCGGATTGCTGATAAACATCTCGGATTCGGCTATGCTTTTGATTACGGGGATATTGTAGCCCGCCTTGGCCAGTTCCTTTTCACAGTTCCCCGCCACCAGATATTCCATCAGTTTCCAGGCGGCCTCAGGATGCTTGACCTTGCTGCTCATCACCCAGCCGTACGGTCCCGTTACCATATTGACTCTCTTTTTCTGATGCAATCCCGGGGCTACACCCCACTTGAACCCCTTTACCTGTTCCTGCAATATAGGCACATAGAACCGGCCTGACAGAAACATTCCCAACCTGCCGATTTGAAAGAGCTGCAACAGGTTGGAGTTCTGCATATCGCTGAGAGACGGCATAACGCCATCTTTTGTTCTCAAATCCACCAGATACCGGAAGGCTTCTACAGCCTGCGGGCTGTCCAGCAGGCATCTCTTACCATCCGGGCTGAAAACACTACCGCCGTTTTGGGCTGCCAGCAGAGATATATCACTTATCAGACATCCGAACTGCCTATGTCCTCCTTGCCCGGTGGTCAGTCTGAGTGCCGTCTGCCGAAACTCCTCCCAACTCATACTTTTAGTAGGATATGGCAACCCTGCTTTATCAAACATGTCTTTATTGTAGATCAATGTATAATCGGGCGACCAATCCGTACCGAATCCGTAAACCGGTCCTTGTCCTATGGCACCGCTTTGTGTCTCATATTTGTATTTATACAGCGTTTGGGGGAAGAACTCTTCCAGCTTCAATACACTGCTCTTGGCAATATATTTATCCAGGGGCTCCAGGGTACCTCTTTGTACATAGGTCGGTATGTAATCCGGCGCCAGTCTGAAGACATCGGGAGGATTACCCCCGGCTATCATGGTCATTAACTTGGTCCAGTACTGTTGGGTAAACCATACCTTTTTGATTCTTATATCGGGATTTTGCTTCATGAACTTATTCAGAGACTTATCGATGATCTGACAACCGACATCTGTAGGAGAATAGCCGCAGGCTACGGTAATCGTTATCTTGCTCTGATCTTCATCTTTATTGCGTCCACAACCGCTAAGCATTACAGCCAGGCAGAGAGCAGTCAGCAAACAGCGAAACAAATTACTTTTCATCATTTATAATCCTTTCTCCCGGGTTCCCTATTTCAATCACCTGATACTTCTATTTTACGCAGGATTCTTTCACATTCCCTTAGCATGACCGTTTCAAGGTTTCTATCAAAAGGGAACAGTCCGTAGAACCTCGGTGCCTGGTAACAGGCATAATCGACAGTGAAATCATAAGCGGCAGCGGCAGGCAGATAGCCGACATTGCCACCGGAGTACCCTACCGTCATCAGCGGCGACCGGTTTTCCACTGCTAACTTCAGACTATATTCGGAAAAGACTTCTCCAGGCAGACCCAGTATCGTCATCTCTCCCAAGGCAATTGCCTGTATAGGAACGTTATGCAGGAATTGCTCCCGCCTGATCTCCTCAAATCTCTCCGTTACTCTCCCGATCCAATTGTCGATAAAACGGTCATACCCGGGGACTTTACTCAAATACTCCGGCAAATCACTTTTCAGGGTTTTTATTTCTGCATACGGCGGGATATCCAGCGGCAACCGGACTCTATGCTCCACAGCCCTTATGTCCGCTGTCTTTACGGCAGAGGCCCGGCTTTGGGCTGTTTCTATGTGCCTATACAGGATATCCCCGTATAGCCGCAGATCCTCTACGCTGCCCCCCATACCCCTCATCCGGCTGACCGGGTTGACGTCGCCGCAGAAGCCTTGCAAAAACATACCCTGATGTCCCGCCTCTTCAATCCGGGCTATCAGCGCTCCCGGCCAGTCGGCCGAAACTATATTGGCCAGCCCCAGGACGACCGGGTGGCAGGCATAGCTTGACAGATATATCTTTTGTCCGTCCTGCCAAGTGAAGATGATCGTTTTCAATATTGGATCGATGGGCACAAAGCCTCCCATTCTGCGATTGTAGCCGATGGGCGTTACCGTCTCATGGATATAGGACATCTCTGCCGGCCGGCAATCTTTCCACGCAGCCTGAGCTGCTTCCGATATGGCCCGGCTGACCGTCGCCCGGCAGCCGGGATCCACTTCTCCCAGGCCGGGCAGATCATGGATAGCCGGACCGGCATGGGTATGGGTACAGGCCAGGAGGATACTGCTTAGCGGCAGATTATACCGGGCGGCAAGCTCTCTTCTTCTTTCATCGGTAAACTCCACACTCAGGCTGAGCAGATCGCAGCTTATGAGGATAACGGCGTCCTGCCCCTGGCTGATATAAAGAGCCCTGACTTTGAGATCATCGGCCACTTCTTCTGTTCTGCGCTCCAGGTAGTAACCGTAGCCGGTGAGTTCAACGCCCAGCGGTGGAGTGATTACCTGTTCGCCATAGCCCACTTGCATATCAGGCATCAGACAGTTCCTTCCTATGCTCCCATATCTTCTTTATGGCTTCGGCTATATCTTTCATATCCGGCTCTTCTGCCAGCAGAACGGTATGCGGTATCCAACAGGCTTCCCGGCAGATAAGTTCCGTATTGGGACACATCACGTTGCCGTAATCCACCGTTCTGCCGTGATAGGGACAGGTCACGGGACAAGAGGCCGCACCTTCCCCCATCTGCTGGTACAGGTGGTTCTTATACAGCGGCTTCGGGTAGCCGGAACTGCAGGGTATGCCTTCAGCCCTAAGGGCTTCCAGGAACCTGTCGCGGCTGACTCCGGGCCATTGCTCCGACAGAAAGCGGAAGATATACATGTGGTAGCTGCGCCGAGTAACTCTGGGATCTCTTCTCATCAAGCCGATGCCGGGAATGTCTTGCAAGAGTTCACCAAGATAAGCTGCGTTTCTTTCCCGTTTGAGTGTCTGCTCTTCCAGCCTTTCCAACTGCCCCAGCAATATGCCTGCCTGCAGCTCCGTCATCCTCAGGTTGCTGCCAAAAAAATAGTGTTCATACCAGGCTCCGCCCTTGATACGCCCGCAATCCGTATAGCTCCTGGCCCTGTCGGCGATGTCTCCGTTATCGGTAAGGAGTATCCCCCCTTCTCCGGAGGTAATGTTCTTGCTCATCTGGAAGCTGAAGACACCGCAGTCACCGATAGCGCCTGTGCCTTTATCCTGCCACTTGCTGCCCCAGCTGTGACAGGCATCCTCTATCAACACCAGGTTGTACTTCTTAGCCAGTTCACAGAAGGCATCCATGTCTACCGGCAGTCCGCCCAGATGCACCGGTATTATGGCTCTGGTCTTATCGGTGATCTTTCTTTCCACGTCCTCGGGGTCCAAATTACAGGTATCGGGTTCTATATCGGCAAAGACTGGGATGGCGTTTGCTTTCAAGACTGCGCTGGCTGTAGCTATGAAGGTATAGGGAGGCACGATGACTTCATCGCCGGCTCCGATGCCGCAGGCCAGCAGGGCGGTTTCCAGGGCGGCGGTGCCGTTGGTGCAGGTGACGCTGTACTTGGCATCATGGAAGGCGGCATACTTCTCTTCAAACTCTTTGACCTTCTCTCCATACCACCATTTGCCGCTTTCAAATACTTCCATCAGGCGGGCTCTCTCCTCATGGCCGAATACCGGCCATGCCGGAAAGCTCTTTTCGCTCCTTACAGGTATTCCGCCGTGTATTGCCAATCTCTTCATGATACTGCTCTCTCCATTCTCTCTACTGTTTTTCATAAACCTGTGGCTTGCTGCCAAGTAGTCTACAGAGACTCTTTTAGCCCAGCCTGAACAACAAAGAATGCCTTCAAGCCTGTAAGATCAAAGCTGACCCGATTGTCATTCTCTAAAATCCCTGATCGTTTCCTATCCAACTCGGGGCTGTGCAGTTCTGCCTGGGAGACAGGGCAGGGAAATTCCAGGCACAATGAGGCACCCGAGGCGGCTTCTTTATACGTCAACTCACGGATAACGGCTGATTCGGTCATGGCGTTACGGATTCCCTCATGGTAATCTGCCGCCATTCCGGTTGCCAGAAAGACTATACTCCAGCCATCTCGGCTTTGCTTGATGCGCCAGCGCCAGTGATTGTCGCCCAGGCTCACCTGTATCTCTGCAGGGGGTAAACAGGCGAGATAATCTTTCAACTTCGTTTCACCGTCCAAAATCACGGCTTTGCTCTCTATACCCTTCGCACCTTCCGGCAGCAGCTTGCCTGTTTCATCTTTTGTCCCGGCTCTGCCAAAGATGACAATCCGTTTGCCGTCAAGAGCGGCAAACGCAGCTATAGCGGCACGCTCCACTTGCGAGAGGCATTCGGTATTCAACAACACCAGAACATCGGTGCTTTCCTGTATCGACCTTTCAAGCAGTTCGGCAGAACTGATTATCCTGAACTGGACATTGGCATCCACCAGTTCACGGCAAATACGCCGGCAAACGCCAGAGGAGGGGCTAAATTCTCTGGAGGGTACATTGTAATATAAAGCCAGCCGGGCAGCCGGCCTGCCGGCAAAGAGTTTTTCATGCTCCTTATCCCAGGCGGCTATGCCGTCCCAAAGGTCTGCTTCTTCCGGCAGGGCACCTATTTCTACCGCTTCACCGCTCAATCTGCCTTTCTGAGTAGACAGCCATAGATTGCTGCTCCAGAATCTGGACACTCCCCAGGCAAGCCTGGCCAAGTCCCGACTGTGGGCATAGGCCAAAGGGAGATAGGGTATATCTTTACCTGCGGCCAGGCCCTCAAACAGGGCACAGTCGCAGGCGGTATCGGGCCAGTTGAGGAGACGCTCCTCAGGGCTGCAGATCTCCTGCATCAGCAAATCACAGTGCATGGAGAAGCTCTCGGCGGACATTCCTATACCCATAGCGCCAAGAGCGCTGTTATGGTGCGAGCAACAGCTTGTCAGCAATACCTCCGGGCCGACGGTCTCCTTGACCATGGCGATGAACTCCTCGGCTGTCCGCAGCCGGAATGTAACAGCGGCCCGGTAGAGTTCGGATTCCTGCAGCAGGCTCCGGTCCTCCTTGAGGCGCCACAAATCAGCCTGCTGTTCTGCGCCGTATTCACGGCGAAACTTCTCCCGGCAGTGCTTACAGTCGCAGACTTCCCAGCCGGCGTAAAAGATGGCGTCATCGCTCATCAACACCCGCATGCCCGTGTCGCGGAGCAATCTTTTGAGATACTCACTGTAGGCCTGGCGAAAGTCGGGGTTGTTCATGCAGAACTGCCGGTTGTTGTAGACTTCGTTATAGTGCACTTTGCCGTCTCTGGTGCCGATCATCATCCAGTCATTGAGCCGGCTGCCGTTGAAGCGCAGTTCATCGGCATATTCGGTATCCGGGTAAAATGGGACGTGGTGGGCGTTGCGCCGCTGAATTTTTGCCCTGTCCTGGTCGTTTCTCACTCTGTGGACAACTACGGAGGAGTGATGGTCGGCAAAGGTGATGCCCCTCGCCTCCAAGCTCTCCCTGACCTGTCTTAGGTAACCGTGCAATCTTTCCATCACGGGCAGGTAATCCCACCTGAGATGAAAGCCGTACTGGATGGCCAGGTTGATCCCCACAGCCGCCATGGCGTCGGCCCGCCTGTTTATCTTGTCGTCCAGTATAGGGGAGGGCCACTGCAGGTCGCTCATCTCGCTCCACCAGCTGGCGGCCTGCATTGCCTGGTGTAATATGTCTTTTTTTTGTTCACTAGCGACTGAGCCCTCCCGGTTTATTCTTGTCAAATGTTTCTCGGCAGCATGTGTTATCATTTAGTGTTGGTGACACATTTATTATTAGTATTGTTATAGGTATCTCTGGGCCATGGAACCGTCTTTTTCTCGTATGCACCTGTAAACTTCACAAGAAAGGCCTTGTTATACGGGGGAGCATATGCCACTACGGCATCTATTACTTCGTCTCCGTCCGCATCTCCCAGCACGGGGCCGGCGATCAATGGATGCTTACCGGATAAAAGCTTCGGATATCCTTCCATGTACTCTCCGGAACTGTTCCACAGGTGAATGGTGCCGTCCCTGGTGCCGCACAACAGCTCCAGTCTGTTATCCCCATCCACATCCGCTACGGCAATCGAGGCGTCAGGCCATGACGTCTGCAGTTCTCTCGGCCAGCCTGGCAGAGCAGTGCCAGTGTTTTTGAGGACATAGGCAGCTCCGCTGCCGGCATACTTACCGCCTTTCATGGCGATAAAGCCTGCCACTATCTCCGGCTTACCGTCTCTATCCATATCTGCCAGAGAGATTCTGACGGCTCCCTCTCCCAACTCCTGCGGCTTCTCCCAGCCGGAGAGCGGATTCAGCGTCAGCGCATCCCAGATATATATCCGGCCCTTACCGGTACCGGCTGTTATCTCCATTTTCTTATCGCCGTTAACGTCTGCCAGAACACAATTAGTTATGCTCTCACTACTAAACGCCTTTACAGGCCAGAGTGCTTTGCCGCCGGCATCCCAGCCGTAAAGTCTCCCTCCTGTCGTCCAGGCTATGATTTCATTCCTGCCGTCTCCGTTTATATCTCCTGTAACGGCACTTACTCCTGCCCCCAATACTGTTCTGGGCCAGCCTGCCACGGCCGTGCCGTCGTATTCATAGGCGTAGAAGGCATTGGGGTTGGTTCCGCCGGCCATGATCTCCAGCTTGCCGTCCCCGTCTATATCGGCGATTATCGGTGCCTGAAATATGCCTTTCTCCGGGGCGGAAACGGGCCAGCCGGGCAGGTAATTGCCGCTGCTGTCAAGCAGGTGCAATTTCCCCGGTCCTGTCCACCCTGTGGCAAAGCAGATCTCCTGTTTGCCGTCGTTATTGAAATCGGCGGCTGCCGGGCCGTCATTATTGACCATGGCATTCCGGCCTTCATCACGGATGGCCTTGGGCCACCCCGGCAATGCATTGCCGGATTTATCAAGCACATATATACGTGCTTCCCCCTGCTTCTCCATGGTAGCGATTACCACCTCGTCTTTGCCGTCTCCGTTTATGTCGGCTATCAGCGGATTGGCCCTGACGCCCGTCCAGACGTCCACCGGCCAATCACTCCAGGCGGCTGCACCTAAGTTCATCATACACAGTATCGCTGCCAGCACAATTGCAACACGCATACGTTCTCGGCATTCCAATCGGCACCCGCCGATGGAAATACCTTCTCTCCTCTCTGGTAATAATTATTTCATCTTTTTATCATTTTCCGTTCACCGTAAGCTCGTCATCCGGTGCTATCACCAGTATCTCGTGTTCATAATGCCTTTTATGCACGCCGGAAGTCCACCCTTTTCTTGTATTTATGTCTACATAGGAGGCATCTTTTTCACTGAAAGCTGATAAATCGAATTTCTCCGGCAAGGCCAGCTTTTCGTTATTATCCGTAACTATAGTCACCGGTATGCCGGCCTTGACGTCTTCAGCTGTCCAGACTCCCTTTTTGCCCCAGAAATCTCCGGGCAGGGACAACTCCATGCCTTTGCTGAGCATCATCACCCGGTAGCCCTTCTTACTCACGCCCAGCTTCTTCATATCAACGCTGACAGTGCCTTTGCATGGGAATGCGCTTCCGTATAGAGTGACGGCTACCCAGTTCCCTTTCTTCAAGGTCGTCATTACCCGTAAATCTCCCTGTACGCTGACCGGGGGATCTGCATAGGTGCTGACCAGTGAGGTGAACACTCTCTCTACTTCCCGGTTATCTTGTCCCAGTTGCACTGCCAGATCGAGTTGCAGGCTGATCACTCTGCCCCGGCCGTAATCGCTAAGGGTTATGGCGGGCGCTGTAGTGCCTGAAAATACGGCCAGTGTCTTTGTTGCGGAAGAGATGACTTCCACTTGTCGGACGGAGGCTTTGTTGCTCAGCTTTACCTCTTTGTCATTATATGTAAACGCCGATACCGCAATGTTCTTATCCACATACCTGATGCCAGCCAATTCGGATGTCTTATCCTGCTCTTTGGTGAGATCCGGAAGAGAAACGGAACAGCCTCCAAGCATAACCAGAGTCCCCCCCGCCTTGACGTAGCTCTCTATAGCTGTAAAGGTTTCAGGAGAGATCCCTCTCAAAGCATAGGCCGGCGCTACCAGAACGGGATAGTTGCCATAGTACTCCCTGGCTCCGACCAGCATGGCATCCGCATCCATGGCATAAGAAAGACGCTCCAGCAGCATAACCTCTCTCACAGCCTCTTTAGGGGCATCCTTGCCCAGCAACATCTGCAGGGTATTCTGGTTGTGCAGGATCGATACTTTGGCCAGGTTGGCGGCATCAGCCCATTCCCTTGTATTGTGTATCAGGTATTGCAGCGGTAACCCTCCCTTGGGATTGCTACCGTAGATGAGAAAGCGCCAGAACTGGTTGTCTACAAAATGTATGCTAGCTTTGTGTCCTCTGAGAGACACGGTATTGTAATATCCCCATGTGCGTCCCACATGTCCTCCAATCAGAGCGTTGGGGTAAATAAAACAGGGCTCGCAATAATCACCTGAGGCGACAAAGTAATAAGCCGCTCCCAGTCTGGTAAGGGCATCGTTATCCATGCCGAAGGACCACCCACTCCCCAGTGCGGCTGTCGGTCTGAGTTCGACTATGGTCTGCAATCCCTTGCTACGGGAATAATCGATCAGTTCCTTAACAAAGCCTGTGTTGACGGAGTTCTTGAAGAGTATATAACGGCGCCACCATTTGTCCGACGGGTCTACCCAGGCGACCTTTTGGGCCAGCCTGTCGCTCATATCAGCGGGAAGCGCCTCGCCGAAATTGCTGCGGCAGAAACGATCGAACAGCTCCAGGTCATCTCCATGAAAATCTACATAATTAAAAAACGGTTCATCGTAATAGATCCCCTTGAAGTTGCCGTGCTTGTTGTACTTCTCCGCATATTCGTCCAGCAGGCTGTGATACATACTGCGAAAAGCGGGGGACAGAACGTCAGAGATGGAACCGTATGAACTGTAGACGTATTTCTTGCCGTCTTTATCAAGAGCGGCCATACCTTCCGGCGCCTTACCGGGATGCACCAACGTCCAGACATTGATGCCTGCGTCAGCGGCTGCATTTACCAGATTCAGCAGCAGATCCTCTGTGCCGGGATTAACTGACACCATGCCCGGGTACTTCCTGGGAATATCGGACATGTGGTGGATAACATTGCCGCTGGTCAGATCGGCATATATGACATCGGTTACACCCATCCACTTTAGTTGGCGGATCCATATACGTAACTGGTTGCTGTCCGTCCAGTGCACTGTGATCCAATCAACGAACATAAAGAATTTGCCCTTGAGTTCGTTGATGGGCTGACGTACCAGGAGTCTGCTCCTTAACATATCATCCGAGAACCAATCACTACTCGCGGTGTTCTCCGGTAAAGACGAGGGTGCAGCCACCTTGAATGCAGCCGTTCTCCTGCCCAATTCCGCCTGATCTATACGAGTTATGCCTCTCTCGCCCAGCCATAAAACGGCATTCAACAGTAACTTTAGTTCTCCTCCCTGAGGTGAACCCTCCCCCTGTTCCTGAATATCAAGCTTGGACCAGTAGCCGGTTATTGCTCCATTGGCTACCACACGACCGTGACCTATCTCACCAACTATTACCGCTGGAGTTCCGTCACTGTCTTCAACAATAACCGTTCCTTTTGGCCCTCTGCCGAGCACTACGTGGTCATAATAAGCATGGCTGTATTCGGCCGGCATGGCTTGCAGGAGGGCATGTTTGGTTACCGGCAGTGGTACCATTACAGTCGTATTGGTAGTGCGCAGGCCACGACATACCTCAGGAAAGAGAGGTTCCTTCCAGCCACGGTAACCGCAGGCATCGTGATTCAGCAGAATACCGCCGCCGCAGTTCACATAAGCTCTCAACAGGTCTACCGGGCCCTGCTCCAGCCCCCTCAAGCTGCCTATTACCAAGACGTCGTATTTGAGAAGCTCCTCAACGGATGAGGGCATAACCTTGACAAAGGTTGTTTCAAATCCTTTCTCCTGTTTCAGGGCTTCGTATATGCCCTTGGCTCCG
>JAQVUQ010000532.1 GCA_028699365.1 bacterium
CGTTAATTTTGCCAGGCAGGGAGAGATGGTTATAGCGATTATCAATCTTCTGGCAAACAATGCCGGCGGGCTGGCGCTGGCTCTTCTGGGAATGTGGCTCGGCAGCAGAATTTAGGAGGATGCGGTATGGCGATAAGTTACAGTCTCATTGAGATCTTTACCAGCGAGGGGGCGATGTGGCAGGGGAAACCGCTGACGACTGCCGTCGTTAACTATGTAGCCGATCAAAAGATCGCACTGCGTTGCATTGTATTCAGAGGTTTGGCCGGATGCTATGAGAATGGGGAGATTGCCGTTCAGGACATAGTGATCCTGTCACTGAATATGCCTGTCAAGGTGGAGATTATTCTTCCAACCACCCAATTGGAGGCCGTCTTGCCGCATATAGAAGAGATGGTGCAGGACGGCATTGTATCCGTACGTGATGCCGGAGTGCGGTTTTTTAGATCCAGGAAGCATCTCATCCCGAAGCATCTGAAAGTCAGGGATGCCATGACGCCCTCGCCAAAAGCGGTTGGTCCCGCTACGCCTGTTGCCGATGTAATTCGCCTGCTGCTCTCCTCACCCTTTAACGGATTGCCGGTGATTGACAGCGATGGTCGTGTCATCGGCATAATAACTCAGAAAGATCTGATAAAGCGGGCGGGAATGCCGTTGCGACTGGGATTGCTGGCAGAAATGGATGAAATGGATAAGGAGGGGCTGGAAAGCTTTATCGGAAATGCAGCTTCCAAAACAGCCGCCGAGATAATGACCAGTCCGGCAGTGACGGTAAAAGAAGATACGTATCTCAGTGATGCGGTAGAGATTATGCTTGGCCACTCGTTGAAACGCCTGCCGGTAGTCGATAATACAGGTAAATTGACCGGAATTCTTGCCAGGATAGACGTCTTTCGTGTGATCGCCCGGGAAGTCCCCCATTGGCAGAAGATGGCAACATGTGAAGTCGACGTGAGAGGACTTCATTATGTTAGCGACATAGTTAATCGCGGCATGCATACCGTTCATCCCGGGGCCTCTCTGGACGAAGTCGCCGACGCCATTGCCGGAAGTGACGGCCAGCGCGTAGTTGTGGTCGATGAGGCAGGCTGTTTGCTGGGCATAATATCCGATAAGGATCTGCTGAGAGCCCTCTCCGGACATAAGCCTGGCCTTTGGGATTACCTGCTCAGCAAGCTGTCATTTACTGAAACAGGGCAGGAGCATAAGGAGCTGATCAAGGACATCAAGGCCGGAACAGCCGACGAGATTATGAAAACGGATGTAATCTCCGTCCATCCGGATACCACTATCGACGAGGCCATAAATCTCATGGTCGATAAGGGATTGAAGCGCCTGCCGGTTGTCGATGCTCAAGGTGAATTCCAGGGACTGATAAGCCGTGACGCCATTCTGCGCCTGGGGATGCGGAAGAATGGAGACGACGACAATACAGAGGATACAAGGCGTAAATGAGTGCCGGAAAGGAGGGGAAAACGTGGTAACTGTCACGTTGTCCGATGCCGATCTAATGCGGCTGCAGATGATTGAAACGGATCGGGATACGGAAGAGGCGCTAAAATTTATTCGGGAACGCATATTACCCGAGGTCAGAGCACAGCAAGGCAAGACAATGATCAGTCACCTTGATGGCGGCAAGGGATCAATGCTGTAATGAGGCGCTGACAAATTTTCTGAAGCATTGCATGAAATAGTTGTTGACAGCAACGAGTTATAGTAATAATATAAACGTATGTTTATATGTTGATGGAGGAATGCGACATGGAGTCCATCGCAGATGTTTTTAAAGCTCTTGGGGATCCCACCAGATTGAGGATCGTCGAGATGCTGTCCCACAGTGAAGAGATATGTGTTTGCAAGATAACTGAAGAACTGGGTATGACTCAGCCGGCCATATCCCATCATCTTTCTACCTTGAAGCATGCCGGCCTGGTAGCGGCAAGAAGACACGGGCAATGGATGCATTATTCACTCTGCCGCGAGGTCTTGCGTAGTGCATTGCAACCTCTGCTGGCATGGAGTGCGGAAAAACCGCAGGCTGTGACGACCGGCGACTGCAACTGTGATTGTCAGGGTAACGCACGGAGATAATTAATCGAGTAAAAATCAAGGAGGCAAAATCATGCACAGCGAGAAGAAAGAGTTGGTAAAAGAGAGATACGGTGCCATAGCTGAGAACGCGGGGAGTTGCTGTTGCTCCGGTTCTTCATGTTGCGGCGACACGGCGACGACGGCAGCAGCGAAGATCGGTTACACAGGTGAAGACCTGGAACTGATACCGGACGGCGCCAATCTTGGTCTGGGTTGCGGCAATCCTCTGGGTATCGACGCAGCTCGTGAGGGGGAGACGGTACTGGATCTGGGATCCGGGGCCGGCATGGATGCCTTTCTGGCCGCTGCCAAAGTGGGCGTCAACGGCAAGGTTATCGGCGTGGATATGACCTCTTCAATGATAGAAGTCGCCCGCCGTAATGCCGCTGAGGGCAGCTACGGAAACGTAGAGTTCCGCCTTGGTGATATCGAGGCTCTGCCGGTGGAAGACTGCTCGGTGGATCTGGTCATCAGCAACTGCGTTCTGAATCTTGTGCCGGACAAGCAGGCAGCTTTTGCCGAGATAGTGCGCGTCCTGAAGCCGGGCGGCAGGATCGCCGTCTCGGACATCGTTCTGG
>JAQVUQ010000053.1 GCA_028699365.1 bacterium
ATAGTACCCGTTGCCAGATCCCGTCCATAGCAGGCTGCACATATTCCGAACCTGGTGCGGCAGGTCAATGCGGAACGGACCTTAACGGCTTTGATCCCGGCCTCTTCTATGGCCAGCGATACCTCTTCGTCGATCATCTTGTTGGCATCAAGTATAAGCTCGCCTGTCCGGGGGTGGACGATCGCCTCGATGCATACCCTTCCCAGCACACGGTCGCGCAACGGCTCTATTATCTCCTGGCCTTCCTTGATATCCTTGACCACTATGCCCGTTGTCGTACCGCAATCGTAGCTGCGGACTATAACGTCCTGTGCCACATCGATAAGACGCCTGGTAAGGTAGCCGGAATCGGCTGTTCTAAGCGCCGTATCGGCCAGACCCTTGCGGGCGCCGTGAGTGGAGATGAAGTACTCCAGAACCGTCAGTCCCTCACGGAAGTTGGCCGTAATCGGCAAATCGATGATACGTCCGGATGGATCGGCCATCAGACCACGCATTCCGGCCAACTGCCGGATCTGCTGGATGTTGCCTCGCGCACCGGATGTGGCCATCATGTATACGGGGTTATATTCATCCATGTTCTTGATGGTGGCCTCGGTGACATCTTCCGTCGCCTGAGTCCAGATATCGATAACCTTCTGGTAACGCTCATCGGCGGTTATCAATCCGCGCCGATACTGCTTCTCTATCAGGTCTACCTCTCCCGCAGCTACTTCCAGTATCTGCTTCTTTGCCTCAGGTACCATAATATCGGTAACCGATATGGTAGATCCGGCCACGGTGCCGTATTTGAAACCGAGGTTCTTGATATTATCCACCAGCGTCACGGTCTCGCCGGGCCCGAGCAGGCGATAACAGCGAGAGACGAGTTGCCCCAGTTCACGTTTGTCCATAACACCGTTGATGTAGCGCAGCTTTGCCGGCAACGCCTCGTTGAACAACAGCCTGCCTACCGTCGTCTCCAGTAACTCACCGTCATACTTGACCTTGATGGCGGCATGGAGATTCACTGCCCTGTTATCGTAGGCCAGAACAGCCTCGTTGATGCTGCTGAACGCCTTGCCCTCGCCCTGAACGCCCGCCCGTTGAATGGTCAGATAGTGGCACCCCAGAACGATATCCTGGGTGGGGCTCACTACCGGGCGACCGTCAGCCGGTGAAAGCAGGTTTGAGGTGGACATCATCAGCAGCCGGGCCTCAGCCTGGGCGCTGGATGAAAGCGGCAGATGCACGGCCATCTGATCGCCGTCGAAATCCGCATTATAGGCGGCACAGACCAACGGATGTATCTGGATGGCTTTGCCTTCCACCATTACCGGCTCAAACGCCTGTATTCCCAGACGATGCAGAGTCGGGGCACGGTTTAGAAGAACAGGGTGTTCTCTGATTACCTTGTCGAGGACATCCCAAACTTCCGTCTTGGCACGCTCCACCATCCGCTTGGCACTTTTGATGTTATGGGCCAGGCCGTTATCCACCAGCTTCTTCATCACGAACGGCTTGAACAGCTCAAGAGCCATCTCCTTGGGCAGTCCGCACTGATTGAGCTTGAGATTGGGACCGACGACGATAACGGAACGTCCGGAGTAGTCGACACGCTTGCCGAGAAGGTTCTGACGGAAACGTCCCTGCTTTCCTTTCAGCATATCGCTGAGCGACTTGAGCGGCCTGTTGTTGGGGCCGGTCACAGGACGACCGCGACGACCGTTGTCGATGAGACCGTCCACAGCTTCCTGAAGCATGCGCTTCTCGTTGCGCACTATGACCTCCGGCGCTCCCAGCTCAAGAAGCTTCTTGAGACGGTTGTTACGGTTGATCACTCTGCGGTAAAGGTCATTGAGATCGGACGTGGCAAAGCGGCCGCCGTCCAATTGCACCATCGGCCGGACTTCCGGCGGGATCACGGGTACAACATCCATGATCATCCACTCCGGCCTGTTGCCCGATTTGCGGAAGGCCTCCGTCACTTCAAGGCGCTTGATAACTTTTATGCGCTTCTGACCGGATACTTCCTTCAGGTCGGCCCTGAGATCCCTGGACATGGTAATCAGATCCAACTGGGACAGAAGCACCTTTATGGCAACAGCACCCATCTCAGCCTGGAAGGCATTTCCGTAGCGCTCCTGGGCCTCCCGATACTCCGTCTCGGAAAGGATCTGCTTCTGCTTGAGATCGGTTCCCTCGCCCGGATTGAGCACTATATAAGAAGCATAGTAAAGAACCTTTTCCAGGCTGCGCGGGGAAATATCCAGCAGCAGGGCTATCCGGCTGGGAACGCCCTTGAAATACCAGATATGCGATACCGGCGTAGCCAGCTCGATATGCCCCATACGCTCACGACGTACCTTGGCCTTAGTCACTTCCACGCCACAGCGGTCACAAACAACGCCCTTGAAGCGTATACGTTTGTATTTGCCGCAATGGCACTCCCAATCCTTAATGGGCCCGAATATCCTCTCGCAAAAGAGTCCGTCACGCTCAGGCTTAAGCGTACGGTAATTTATGGTCTCTGGTTTTTTAACCTCGCCGTGGGACCAGGACTTAACCTGATCTGGTGAAGCTATGCCAATTTTCAACATTTCAAAGTTTTTGGCATCCAGCAAGGCGAATTCCTCCTTAGTACTCTTTTCCGACTTCTACGCCCAGTTCGCGGGCGGCTTCGGCCAGATCTATCTCGTCTTCTTTGATAATTACTTCTTCGGCTTCTTCCGACAGTATCTTGGCATCAAGCCCCAGACTCTGAAGCTCTTTGATCAAGACCTTGAAGGATTCCGGCACACCCGGCTCCTGAACATTCTCACCTTTGACAATAGCCTCATAGGCTTTGACACGACCCATAACATCATCGGATTTTATGGTCAGCAACTCCTGCAGCGTAAAGGCTGCACCGTATGCCTCAAGGGCCCAGACTTCCATCTCGCCGAAACGCTGGCCGCCGAACTGGGCTTTTCCACCCAACGGCTGCTGTGTTACCAGCGAGTAAGGGCCGGTGGACCTGGCGTGTATCTTATCGTCCACCAGGTGGGCCAGTTTCATCATGTAGAGGTAGCCGATCGTCACGGGACGATCAAAAGGCTCTCCCGTCATGCCGTCCCGCAGAATAGTCTTGCCGCTGGGCAGCAATCCCACCCTGGCGTAAGCACGGCTCAGGATACCCTCAACCAGCGTCATGATGTTCTGACTGCGGCTGCCGCCGACCTTGAAGCTCTCTTCATCGACTTCCATAGCCACGATCCGGGCCAACTCGAAGAGATCTTCGTTGTCCATGCCCGTGAGTATGCCGGAGAGCAGGGCGGGAATCTCGTCGAGCGGCTTATCATCCAGCTCGGCCGGGACTTCCAGCATAAGCTCGGTGGACATATACTCCTTCAGCTCGCAACGCTGCTTGTTCTCCACGACTCTGACGATGCTGTCGGTTACCTCATCCTCGGTGGCTCCGTCAAAGACCGGATTTTCAAAAGCGGTCCCGAACTCCCTGGCAGCCAGGCTGAAGTGTGTTTCCAGTATCTGTCCGATATTCATACGTGAAGGAACGCCCAGCGGATTGAGCACTATGTCCACCGCCGTGCCGTCCGGCAGGAACGGCATATCCGCCTCAGGCAGTATACGGGCGATGACACCCTTGTTTCCATGACGCCCGGCCATCTTATCGCCCTCGAGGATCTTCCTCTTCTGAGCTATATAGACCCTTACGAGCTCGTTGACACCGGGTGAAAGCTCATCGCCGCTTTCGCGTTTAAACACCTTGACATCCACGACACGTCCCTTTTCGCCGTGCGGCACTCGAAGGGAAGTATCCCTGACTTCGCGGGCTTTCTCTCCGAATATGGCTCGAAGCAAGCGTTCTTCAGGTGTCAGCTCGGTTTCGCCCTTGGGCGTGACTTTGCCCACAAGGATATCCTCAGCCCTGACTTCGGCGCCGATACGGATAACGCCTCTCTCATCGAGATCCTTTAGAACGTCTTCGGAGACGTTCGGGATATCCCGGGTTATCTCCTCAGGCCCGAGTTTGGTGTCTCTGGCTTCTATCTCGTATTCCTCTATATGGATGGAGGTGAAAACGTCCTCCTTAACCATCCGCTCGCTAAGCAGGATGGCATCCTCATAATTGTATCCCTTCCACGGCATGAAGGCGACGAGAACATTACGTCCCAGAGCCAGTTCGCCACGATCCGTGCTGGCGCCGTCGGCCAGGACTTCGCCCTTCTCCACACGCTGTCCCAGCGAAACGACCGGGTGCTGATTAATGGATGTTCCCTGGTTGGAACGCATGAACTTATAGATTCTGTAAGTATCCAGTTCACCGTCATCCGTCTGGACGATGACCCTTTCAGCCGATACGGCCTTTATTATACCGGCTCTATCGGCAACTATTACCGCACCGGAATCGATAGCCACTTTGCGTTCCATGCCTGTTCCCACCACCGGGGCTTCCGTGCGAAGCAGAGGAACGGCCTGTCGCTGCATGTTGGATCCCATAAGAGCACGGTTGGCGTCATCGTTCTCCAGGAACGGAATAAGCGCCGTGGCCACGCTGACCAACTGCTTGGGCGAGGCATCCATGAAATCAAGCTTCTCGGCCGGCACTGCTTCGATAACGTGCATGGCCCTGGCCGGCACTCTGTCGCTAATAAGATAACCCTTTTCATCAACCGGCTCGTTGGCTTGTGCCAGAATGTAATTATCCTCTTCGTCAGCCGACAGATAAACTATCTCATCCAGCACGTGACGATTTACCACCTTGCGGTACGGAGTCTCGATAAAGCCGTATTCGTTCACCCGCGCATAGGTAGCCATTGACCCGATAAGACCGATATTCGGGCCTTCAGGCGTTTCTATGGGACAGATGCGTCCGTAGTGAGAGTGATGCACGTCACGCACTTCAAAACCTGCACGCTCCCGGCTCAAACCGCCCGGTCCCAGGGCACTGAGACGGCGTTTATGCGTCAATTCCGCTAAAGGATTTGTCTGATCCATAAACTGTGACAACTGGCTGCTGCCGAAGAATTCCTTTATGGCGGCAACAACGGGACGTATGTTTATCAGGGCCTGAGGCGTCAGAGTCTCCGTCTCCTGAATGATCATACGCTCTCTGATCACCCGCTCCATTCTCAGCAGACCGACTCTGAATTGGTTCAGGAGCAGTTCCCCGACCGCACGCACTCGACGATTGCCGAGGTGATCGATGTCGTCGATGCTTCCGACTCCCTGCGGCAAATTCTTAAGATACCGTACGGTCTCGATGATATCCGTCCGGGTAAGAACATGCTGCAGATGGTCGATATTCAAACCCAGTTTCTTATTGATCTTATAACGTCCGACATGGGCCAGATCGTATCTCTTCTGATCGAAGAAGAGTGATCTGAAGAGCATTTTTGCTCCATCCATCGTAAGAGGCTCACCCGGGCGCAGCTTCCTGTATATCTCTACAATGGCCTCATCGGCGTCGGAGGTGCTGTCCTTCTCCATTGTCAGGCGCAGCCAATCCTCAATCTCCATGACCTTTATCTCTTCATATATCTTGACTTCGGTTATGCCGGCTTTTACCAGCTTGCCTATAGCCTGATCGGTCAGCTTGCTGCCTTTCTCGGCCAGAACCTCGCCGGTATGGGCATCAGCCGCATCATCGGCCAGAACCTTGCCGTCTATCCGGTCACGATCCCCGATCTGACAGACAACTTCCTGCTGATCGAAGACTCCCATTTCCTGCTGACCGGCAACCTTTTCCTCTCTGATAACGGAGACTTCCTTCACCGCTGCATCCTTGAGAGCGGTAATCGCCTCCTCATCCAGAACGGCGCCCCTGACAGCCAGTACCTCGCCGGTATCGGGATCAACAACATCCTCGGCCAGTTCAAGACCGACGATTCCCTTCTTAGGCTTGGATGATTCCGTTATGCGATTTATGGAAGTTCCCTGATCGGAAACGATCCTGTATTCCAGAGCCCGCAGAAGTACGGTGGCTGGGATCTTTCTTGTCCTGTCCACCCTTACCCACATCACGCCGTTGGCGTCAAACTCCAACTCTATCCAGGCGCCCCGATTGGGTATCATTGTGGCGGAATAGAGACTGTTTCCATGCGGATCCAACTCCGACTTGAAATAGACGCCGGGGGATCTGGCCAACTGACTTACAATCACCCGCTCGGCTCCGTTTATCACAAAGGTACCCTTCGACGTCATCAGCGGGAAATCCCCCATAAAGACTTCCTGCTCCTTGACCTCGCCGTTGACACGGTTTATAAGACGCACCTGCACCTTTAAGGGCACAGAATAGGTCATATCCCGTTCACGGCATTCGTCAACGCTGTATTTGGGCTCATCAAAGGCGTAATCCAGAAATTCCAACACCAGATTGCCGGTAAAATCCTGAACAGGCGAAAAGCTGTCCAGCAATTCCCTCAGGCCGGCATCGATAAACCATTGATATGCATTTCGCTGCAGATCTATAAGATTAGGCAATTCCAGAACCGTAGGTATCTTGGCATAACTAACCCTATCGCGCTTGTTGGCCGCTAACGTCATGCGCTCCACTCCCAACATCCGAGTATTATGAAAAAAAGCATAAATACCCCTTTAGAGGGTACCGCTCCTCATCGCTAATGGTGACAAATTTCAATGTTAACATAAAGAAATATGTTTGTCAAAACAATAAAAAGGGAACAACCTTCCCTTATCATGTTTATTAACAAACATAATTCCTTGTGCAGCAAGCTGCCGATGGGGGGGAAGGCAAGCCTCCCCCCCCGGCAATGAATGCTATTTAATCTCGACTGTCGCTCCGGCCTCTTCAAGCTTGGCCTTAAGCTCATCAGCCTCTTCCTTCTTGATACCTTCCTTGACGGGCTTGGGAGCATTATCAACAAGCTCCTTTGCCTCCTTGAGCCCAAGGCTGGTCACCTCGCGCACAACCTTGAGAACAGGTATCTTCTTGTCACCGGCGCTAACCAGAATGACGTCAAAAGCTGTCTTCTCCTCAACTTCCTCGGCCGCGGCGGCCCCGGCAACAGGAGCAGCAGCCATAGCTGCCACAGGAGCGGCTGATACGCCGAACTCTTCCTCAAAAGCCTTGACCAATTCCGAAAGCTCCAGCACGCTCATCTGCTTTACAGCATCGAGTATCTGATCCTTAGTCAATGTCTCTGCCATTCATTTCACCTCCCTCTTCAATAGCTATTAAGCCCATTAGCTTTTTAGCTTTTTAAGTAGTATCCCGGTAGATTATTATGCTTTCACGATCTTCGTATTCTACTAAACAGCTAAACTGCTAAACCGCTAAACTGCTATATTTCTATCCTTCTGCCTTTTGCTGCTGTACTGCATGCAATGCATAGGCAAAACTTCTGATAGGTCCGGAAAGGACGCCCGCCATATTGTTGAGCGGCATCATCATCGTACCGGCCAACCTTGCCAGAAGAACCTCTCTCGGTGGCAAATCGGCAACCGCTCTTATGCCTTCTGCGGTTATAATCTTACCTTCCAGAAGGCCGCCTTTCAGTACCAGCTTCTTATGTTCCTTGATAAATTTGACCAGCAGCTTGGCTGCCGCTACCGGATCGTCCTTAACAAAGGCTATTGCCGTGGGCCCTTCGAGATATGTGTTGAGGCTCTCGTGCCCCGTCTCGGTAGCCGCTATCCTGGCCAGGGTGTTCTTAACAACATGAAACTCAATGCCTTCTTTTCTGAGCTGGTTGCGCAAACCGTTGATCTCGTCGACATTCAGACCTGTATGATCCGTTACCAGCGTAGCCTTGGTTTCAGGAAGCATCGCCTTGAGACTCTCTACCGTTTCCTTCTTCGCAACTGTCGCCATAAATCTCACCTCCCATCACAAATGCGGAATGCAGATTTCGGAACGCGGAATTCCAAGCCCTGTATTCTCGTATTAACGCTCTACACCTGTTCAACGATACGCTTCCGTGCCAAAAAAAAGACCTCCGGCCGGAGGTCTTAGAGAACGATCAGAAATCGCTTCACTCCAGCCTCGGCGGGCTGACCGTATCCGGTCAATTATGTTGCCACCCACTGTCTCAGGCCCGGGATATTCAATTAATCAAGTTACTTCTCTACCGTTGTCGAAGCCTTCTGGGTATCCACCTTCACGCCGGGACTCATGGTCGAGGAAAGAACTATGCTCTTCAGATAAGTCCCCTTGGCGGCTGAAGGCCTGGCCTTTATGACCGCCCCCATCAACGCGCTGAAATTCTCCAGCAACTGCTGTGCCTCAAAGGCTGTCTTGCCGATAACGGAGTGGATTATGCCGTAACGATCCACCCTGTATTCAACTTTACCGGCCTTGATCTCCTTTATTGCTCTGTCGAGATCAAAGGTGACCGTTCCGGTCTTAGGGTTAGGCATAAGCCCTCTGGGACCGAGCAGCTTACCCAGCTTTCCTACGACTCCCATCATATCAGGAGTGGCAACGGCCACGTCAAAATCGAACCAGCCCGCCTGTATCCTGGCGGCCAGATCATCCGACCCTACGTAATCCGCCCCGGCCAACTCGGCTTCCTTGGCCTTGTCGCCTTTAGCGAAGACCAGAACACGCATCACGGTTCCGGTGCCGTGCGGCAGAACTACCGTGCCGCGCACCTGCTGATCCGCATGGCGTGGATCCACACCCAGTCTTATCGAGACTTCCACACTCTCATTGAACTTTGCATTGGAGACCTTCTTCAAGATATCCACGGCCTCTTGAGGCGCGTAAACAGCATTGATATCATACTGCTTTACAGCATCCTGATACCGCTTACCTCTCTTTGACATATCTATCATACCTCCCGTGGTAATAGCGGGCTGACGCCCTTCCACTTAATCGGGAAAGCTTCTCTCAGCCTTCCACATCAACGCCCATGCTGCGAGCGGTGCCTTCTACCATCAACATAGCGGCTTCGATATCATTGGCATTCAGATCCGGCATCTTCTGCTCTGCAATCTGCCTGACCTGATCCTTAGTCAGCTTGCCGACCTTGATTTTGTTGGGTGTGCCGGAGGCGGTCGCTATACCCGCGGCCTTCTTGATCAATTCGGCAGCCGGCGGAGTCTTGGTAATAAATGTAAACGACCGGTCTTCGTATACCGTTATCTCTACCGGTATTATCTCACCGGCCTTGTCGGCGGTCTTCTCATTATAGCTCTTGCAAAACTCCATGATATTAACGCCGTGCTGGCCGAGTGCGGGACCTACCGGAGGTGCCGGCGTGGCCTTCCCGGCCGTTATCTGAAGCTTGATTATGCCTTTGATTTTCTTTGCCATTTCTGCGCTACCTCTCCTGTCCGTTAATGCGCCCTGCGGGCGCGGTTGTTAGTTGTTGGTTGTTGGTTTCAAGATTCCCTTGCAAGCATTCATGCCTGCTATCCTTTTTCTCCTAGAGCTTCTCAACCTGGTAGAACTCCAATTCGACCGGTGTCTCCCGGCCGAAAATAGTAAGCAATGCCCTCAATTTCCCCTGCTCGGGATATATATCCTCGATAATGCCCGTAAAATTCATAAACGGACCGGATATGACTCTGATGGCATCCCCGGGATCCCAGGCAACTTTAATCTTAGGCGCCGCCATCCCCATCTGATGCAATATGGTCTGGACTTCTCGCTCCTGCAAGGGAACAGGCTTGGAGCCTGAGCTTATAAAGCCCGTTATTCCGGCAGTGTTGCGAACCAACTGCCATACATCGTCATCCATGATCATTTCGATCATGATATAGCCGGGAAATATCTTTTTCTTGGTACGCTTCTTCTTACCGTCTTTTATCTCTATCTCTTCTTCGGTGGGAATAACCACTTGAATAATTCTGTCTTCAAGTCCCATCGACTGCACCCTTCGGTCGAGACTCGCTTTCGCCTTTGCCTCGTAGCCGGAGTGGGTATGAAGGACGTACCACCTTTTCTCTTTGTTCTTTTCCACCATAACCTCATTCTCCATCAACGATGGAGCACTAACTATCCAGCTATTCCACCGCTCAGATTTCCAATCAACTTAAAGACAAAGCCATAAACGAAATCCAGCAGCGCTATAAACACAGCCACTGCTATGATGCTGACTATCACTATTACAGTGGAGGAAGTCAGCTCTTTCCTGCTTGGCCAGACTACCTTTTTCATCTCCGCCCAGACCCCTGTGAAGAAATCCTTAACGGCCTTGGAAAAGGCAACCTTCTTTATGGTCCCATGACCGACTCTGCTCTGACTCAACGTGTTTTCACATCCTTGGCAGGCCTGGAGGGATTCGAACCCCCAACACCCGGATTTGGAGTCCGGTGCTCTACCAATTGGAGCTACAGGCCTGCGTCACCTATATACTTTATTAACGAACTTCCCTGTGTACCGTGTGCTGCCTGCAGAAACTACAATATTTCTTAAGTTCCAGCCGCTCGGTAATATTCTTCCTGTTTTTGGTAGTAGAATAATTGCGGCGTTTGCACTCATTACACGATAACGATATTATTTTACGATCGTCCTTGGCCATCCAACTCACCTCATGCGTCCGATGACGCCAATCTAATCTAGCATATTTATTTCATCTAGTCAATGAGAGCTGGGCGGCATACGCCGCCCAGCCTCATAATCAGCTATTAAGTCTGAAGTCTCTTTTATTACGCATCGATACCGCTGATAACTCCGGCGCCTACGGTGTGCCCGCCTTCTCGTATGGCGAACCTCAATCCCTCTTCCATTGCTATCGGCGTTATCAGCTCTACCGACAACGCTACGTTGTCTC
>JAQVUQ010000533.1 GCA_028699365.1 bacterium
CTATCCGTATGCAGTACTGGCTCTACCTGATGAGCGGAGTCGGCGGAGGCTTCTGTATACATCCGGAACTCAACCTCTGGAACGGCATGCTGGTACAGCTCAGGGATCTGATGAGGCAGGCACAGGATTATACCGCGCTTTTCAGCCGCTGGAACAAAGCGGATTCTCGTATCGGCCTGCTCTACTCCAAATACCATCTGGCAGGTGGCGTAAATGAGCCTTACGAGAGCACGTTGCGTAAGATATGCGGCGATCTGGCTGCCCGGGATGTCTATCCGGATATCATCACCGAAGAGGAGATCCGCAGCGGTGCCGTCGCCAAATACGATGCCCTCATCGTGGCCGGGGTGGATTATCAGCCGCGTGATGTCATCGAGTCTCTCTCGGACTACGCCAAATCGAAGAGGCTCTTTGTCGACCGGCCGGACGTAATAAAGATAGCGGGAGCGCTCAAGCTGGATGCGGATAAAGCTGTTGCCGGTATAACGCCGGATGCCGTGACTCCCTCCGCCGATATAATGGCCTGCCTGTTGACGGCAGGGGGTATGGATTACGCCGTCGCTTACAATCACTCTCCGGCAGGCAGGACGGAAGAGATACGTTTCCGAAACCGGGCCGGCGTCAGTGCCGTCTGCGATCTTTACGGCCGGCGGAAGCTGGATATGCGGACCGAGGGCAAAGACCTGCTGGTGAAGGTGCCGTTGACGGCTTATAACGGAGCGATTCTGGCTTTGCTGCCGGACGATATCCGGTCTGTAAGGCTGGACATTTCCGGCAAGGCGACACGAGGAGAGATAATCAAAGTTGTCGCTTCTCTTGGCTCAAAGGGGGCGGTCAAAGGGGTTGTGCCGGCAATGATCGAGGTATACGATCCGGCCGGAGGTAAAACGCAGTACGGAGGCAAGAGCATCTTCCGGGACGGGCGCTGCTCATTCGATATGCCGCTGGCGGTGAATGAACTGACCGGAGCCTGGCGGATTACGGTTAGGGAGATGGTCTCGGGACAGGAAGCCACAGCCGTGGTAAGCATCAAATGAACGTCGGGCAATATTATTCCCGGCGAGGAATTATTACGGCTGGTAACGAAAGGTAACAGAAGACGAGGCCGGTAAAGGCCGTAAATCACAGGGAGGACGTGAGTGCATATGATGGCGAGAATCAACCTGTTGGCAGTGATGCTCCTGTTGTTCTTTTGCACGGCGGCATCAGCATCGGTCTTTGTACTGGATGCAGATGGGAGAGACTGTAAAGAGGTAACCTTCAAAAACGGCGGCAAGATTGATTCTATATTGAGATACACCGCTCCGGTCGATGCGGAAGGCAAAGTTCGTTGGACGGAACCTTTCATCGGTCTTGGGCTGGCGCCTGATACCGCGAATTGGTATGGCAAGGGCTGCGGCTTTATGGCTGTTCTGATAAACGGGCGTTTACTCCTTAAAAGCTCAACGGCCGAGATGCAGGTCCTTGATCAGAATGGAAAGAAAGGCTTGGTGCAGTATTCATGGAAGGATCCACTGGCAGATGTAACTCTCAAAGTTGCGTCTCTGGAAAATGATAACAAGCTGATGTTTAAGATGTCGCTTGATCCCAAGGTTGAAGTCAGATCCATCCTGCTCTATCTGGTGAGTTATCCTATGGGCATGGCTGCCGGCAAGACGGATGAATTCCGGGACCGCCGGCTGGCTACGCAGATCAGGGATGTTCAGGCGCCGGCAGAGGTGATGATGGGGGCTGGTGAGAACTGGACCTTTCTTTACGACGGCAAAGTCAGGGAAACAGGCCCTTGTGCCGTCATGACGGAGGCGGGAAGCGGCGTCGGCCTGAAGATATCTTTAGCTCAATATGCGGTTTACGCCGGTATTACTCCCCCTGCCGATGCCCGGGAAGTGAAGTTTGCGTTATGGGAATATCCCCGGGACATTACCTGGGAGAACGGGCTGGAAACGTTTCGCAAGGAAGCCGGCAAGGCTCAGCAGGACCTGCACGATGAGACTTTTGAACCGGGGGCCAAGTTGAAAATTACCCCTAAATAAATGCCAGGACACTGTTTGTTCAGGTTAATGGAAGGCGTAGGGAAAAGTCGTGAAGCAGTTGATACGTAGTTATTATCTCTTTCCCTGTCAGGAGAGTTCTCCTCGCATGCTGGAGAACAGTCAGTTGAGATGGCGTATTCGCCTTCCGGATGAGGATACCCTGTCAGTGGCTCACTTGGACGGACTGGAAGATCCGCCCGGATATCCAGGAGAACGTTCCGGCCGGGAGTTTATAATCCGGGGACGCGGATTGCGCGCAGGCGATTGGAACTGGCTGGGCGACAGCCTGGCCGGCACTGCTGTCAGCGCTGTGGCCGTAGACCATGTGTTGAAGCTGCGTCTGCCGTCCGGTTACAGCCTGGAAGAGATCGTCGACCGGCGGGAATTACCGGAAGGTTACCCCGCTGGCCTGCTGCCCGCCTGTAGTTTGTATGCCCAGGACGATGGGATAATACTTGTCTCCGGAAACGGAGAGGTGCTGGAGCCTGATGTGGGAGAAGTGATCCGGCGCGGTCGCGACTATCTTGCATCCTGTCCGCTCTGCTGGGCGGCGCAGCCGGATGAATTCTGGCAGGCTACCTGGACCCTCTACCGGTTGTGCAAGTATCCGGCCGACGCAGTCTATCCCGGAG
>JAQVUQ010000534.1 GCA_028699365.1 bacterium
GCAGCCACCCTGCTGCTGTGCTGAGATTAGCACGCGGCGTTTGCAGCAGCAGGTGGTAGTGATTGGGCATCAGGCAGTAGGCATGCACTACCACTCCAAAACGCTCAACTGTTTCACCAAGTGCCGCTAGAAATCTTTCTCTATCCCTGTCATCGCGGTAGATAGCCTTTTTCTCATTGCCTCTTGCCGTTACATGGTAGACGGCATCGGGATATTCCACTCTGATTGGTCGTGTCATAATACCTGGAAAATATCACAAAGCAAGCCCTTTGTCAATTGTAAAGAGTTGACCCCTATGCCCCCTATTGATTGGCAGATATGCCCTCCTGCCTGGGCAAGACAGCCCAGGCAGGAGAGTGAGAACCAGATGAGTGACCCCAAAGCCCCTCTCTGAGACTATTCGGCAACACTCCGTGTAGACATGGCCCTTTATCCTTTATAGTTCAGGTAACTGTTCGTGTATCTGTGATTCTTTCCCTGAATTTTTACCCATAGTTTTCCCTGATACCGACTTTCTCCAATCATCCTGTGCTTTAGCATATACTCTACGAAACTCTTCTTGCAGATAGAGGTCGTCTACCGCCTTATCAAAGCGTTTGAAGGGTCTGGTATCTTCATCTCCTATACCGCCCACATATTCTTTAGCGCGTTTTATCAGCCCCATCGGGCCACCCTTAACGTAAGGGAGAGCAATAATCTTATTTATGTAAAATATTACCACCTGCCCATTACTCCACCATTTGACCGTATCTTTTTCCAGCCAGCCATTATGAAATCCTCTACTGTTTATACGCCCATAACAACCGCTTGTATCTGTCTGCAGCGCCATAATATCTATGGACACGTTAGGGGCATCCCTATAATCATACTTTAACAGGGTCTTGTAGGTAGATATGACCAGCTTGGAAACATCTTCATTATTCTCCCAACTGTCAAGCCTGTTCTCCTGTTTAGGGCGGGCTACCGCGGTTAAGCTTCTGCCGTCTATGATTTGATACTCGTTACCGTCTTTATCGCTGAAGCGCATTAAAGACCAATCATCTCCTCTATCCATATCGGGCAGATAGATGATTCTGTCGGCTGTATCTGCAGGCAGCAATTCCGTCCTAAAGACACGCTTCATCCAGTACAGCGTTCTCTCAACTTCCGGTTGGGGTATTTTTTCCTTGGGAACGCGCTTTATGGCTATGGCATCATACGGCCAAATAAGACTGGCATAATACAGTGGATGATCTTTAGTTGTATTATGTTTTAAATACATTATCTCGCTGGTGACCAATTGCCTTTGGCCGGAATCAACGTTAGAATAGGCTGCGCTGCCTTGCAGAATAGATACGGCAGCTATGGTTAGAAGCATGAGTCTGGTTATCTTCGATTTCATTATCCAAACACTCCTTTACATTATTAATGAGGTACTTGAACGAAGCCGGAACATACGGCATAATATCCATTCTCATCCACATACCGCCATTTCTGGAATTCCCTCTTTGCAGCTTCAAGTTGAAGCAAGACGGAGTGTGGTGCGGATTGAGCCGTTACATCAGTGTTATAAGGATCAAAGTCTAGACTTGTAACCTCATTTTTTGCGCCTACAACTCCCTCTGCGAAAGCGGTATAAAACTTGCCATCGACTTCACAACAGCCCTCCCCTAAATTCAAGTAAAAACCGGCACTGGGATCAAAATCCATCAACAAGTGCTCCGCCCCATGGCTGCCATGTATCCTGGCCACAGGTAAAGGGCCACTGTAAAACGTAAGCGACCCACTACCGTTATCCTGATAGGCAACGCCGTTAGCGTCTTCAATAAGTGCCGGCAGCGTCTCTATAGCATAAACATGGTAACATTTAGCGTCGATTCCGAGAAGACGCATAGCCATCTCCATAAGTACAGAACCTTCATGACATTGCCCGGTAGTCGTTTCATCTTTTAACGCCCAGTATGAATTGCCATCACTCCGATTAACCGTGACTGAATCACCAAATGGTATATCATCCCTCCAGGCTTGAACGGCTGTAGCAATCACGGATATATCAGAGTTGTTGCCTGCTACATCAGTTTTGGTAAGTTCCCACATACGTTTCACCGTAGGAGTATTAGCCAAGGGTTGGGAATAATATTTTTTGGAGCTAACTGTTTGTGGTACCCCCCAAAGCACGAATATCTTATGCGGTCCTGAGGTAGTGTTAAACACCTCTGCCGTTGACCCGTTTTCAATGTAAACTTTCCATTGAATGCTTTTATCAAGGGCTGTCACCATATTAGGCAAGGTGGTTGTTTCTGTCATTGCCACTTCCTGATCTACGCCGGTTGAAGATCCCGTCGCCTCAAAGGTAACGCTGCCCTGTGCATTCAGTCCCTTCACCCGAAAATTCAGGCCTGTCGGTATTATACACAATTTCATATTTAGCGCCAAGGATGTCCCCTTCGTCTGCGTTATTGGATCGTTTCTACCAGCCGGAAGGGTTGCATATACCCCGGACGTAACCCATTCCGCAAACTGCTCGACATCGCTGCTGGTACGCCGGGATCCCCCGTCTTCGAAAGTGGCATTATCTGGGTTGTTCAAGTATATCAAATTGCGTTGACTGCCTAGCTCCTGATGATCGGAGGTAAACCTGATGGTTTTGAGATCGACTTTAACCACATACATATCCATCTCTT
>JAQVUQ010000535.1 GCA_028699365.1 bacterium
TTCTAGAAGGGCAGCTTCGGCATCATGCCGTGCGCTCCCTTATGTTCCATATCCGACAGACGTTTCATCATCTTCTTCGCCTGTTCAAACTGCTTCAGCAGGCTGTTGACCTCCTGAACGGTGCATCCGCTTCCGCCGGCTATCCTGCGTCTGCGGCTGCCGTCTATGACATGGGGATTGACCCGCTCCTGCCTGGTCATGGAGCTTATCATGGCCTCCACCCGCACCATTTGACGCTCGTCTATGTTGATGCCGCCCTTGTCCTTCATGCGCTCAAAGCCGGGCACCATGGCCAGCAACTGGTCCAGGGGACCCATCTTGCGCATCTGGCGCATCTGCTGGGCGAAATCCTCGAAGTTGAAGGTGTTGGTCTTCAACTTCTTTTCCATCTCTTCGGCTTCGGCCACATCCACTGCGGCCTGGGCCTTCTCAATCAGTGTCAGGACGTCTCCCATGCCCAGGATTCTGGAGGCAATGCGCTGAGGATGAAACTCCTCCAGGGCATCCAGCTTCTCGCCGATGCCGATAAACTTTATCGGCAGGCCGGTGACCGCTCTGATGGACAGTGCGGCGCCGCCTCTGGTGTCACTGTCAAAACGACTCATGACATAGCCGGTAAGCTTGACGCGGCTGCCGAACTCCTGAGCCGTATTGACGGCTTCCTGCCCCATGGCAGCATCCAGAACCAGCAGTGCCTCCTGCGGCTGGGCTATCTCTTCCAGCCGGCGGATCTCCTCCATCATGCCTTCATCAACGTGCAGACGACCGGCGGTATCTATGATGACCGTATCCAGTGTCTGCTGCCTGGCATGAGCCAGGGCGCCTCGCACTATATCCTCGGGACGGCTGTCTCCCATGCTGAAAACAGGCGTACCGACGCTCTCTCCCAGCACCTGCAACTGCTTGACGGCAGCAGGCCTGTATATATCAGCCGCCACCAGCAGGGGACGTCTGCCTTCACGGTTCAACAACCCGGCCAACTTGGCCGCCGTGGTCGTCTTGCCGGATCCCTGAAGCCCCACCAGCATGATCACCGTCATGCCGGAAGACGAACGCTCAAGCTTACAGGCGTCATCGCCCATAACCCGCATCAATTCTTCATGGACTATTTTGACTACATGCTGGCCGGGCGTCAGGCTGTGGAGTATATCGTCTCCCACCGCCTTGTCACGTACAGCCGCAATGAAATCCTTGACGACCTTGAAGTTGACGTCGGCCTCAAGCAGAACCAGCTTTATTTCCCGCAGCGCCTCGTTGACATCACTTTCGCTCAGCCGGCCTCGGCCCCGCAATTTATCGAAAACGTCCTGCAGCTTACGCGACAGGTTATCTAACACTCAAACCACCGTTCCTTATTTTAGGCTGAAGGCTGAAGACTGAAGGCTGTTAGTAGTTTCGCTCAGGCATCTTCCTTCAGCCTATTTGCCAGCCTACCTACCTGAGCATTTACAATACGCTTTAGTATATCGGTGCATATCTTTTTTGTCAATTTTACCAGATGGCCAAAGGCTGCTATCAGTTTACGCCCGAGCGTTCTACTTCAGCCTTCAGTCTTCAGCCTATGCACCTAATCAAGGCCGGCAAGCTCGCGGGCGAAGACATCGGGATCGAAGGGGACGATATCTTCCATTTTCTCCCCTGTGCCCAGATACTTTACCGGCAATTTCAATTCCGACACTATCGACAGCACCGCTCCGCCTTTGGCCGTGCCGTCCACCTTATTCAGTATGAGACCTGTAATATCCACGGCTTCCTTGAAGAGCCTGGCCTGGTTGACGGAATTCTGTCCTGTTGTGGCGTCCAGCGCCAAAAGCACCTCGGAAGATCCCTCGGGCACCACCTTGACGATGATGCGGGATATCTTCTTAAGCTCTTCCATCAGGTTGGCCTTGTTGTGCAGGCGACCTGCGGTATCTATCAACACCACGTCCGCATTTCTGGCACGGGCGGCATTGAGGGCGTCAAAGACCACCGCGCCCGGATCCGCACCTTCCTGATGCTTGATCAGTTCCACTCCGGCTCTATTGCACCATACAGCCAACTGGTCGATGGCTGCGGCTCTGAAGGTATCGGCTGCCGCCACCAGGACACGAAGCCCTCTCTTCTTAAGTAAAGCTGACAGCTTGGCGGTGGCCGTGGTCTTGCCGCTGCCGTTGACGCCGGTTATGAGTATAACGGCCGGATCGCCGTTCAACCGCAGTCCGACTTCGCCGTCGGTGCTGTGCAGCAGGCGGGATATGTTCTCCGCCAGCAGGGTGCGAACTTCGTCGGTATAGCTGAAGCCGCCGCGGGCATTGGTCTCCCTGAGCGGGTCCACCAGCGATACGACGGTTTCCAGGCTTATATCGGATTGGATAAGAAGCTCCTCCAACTCATCCAGCATCTCTTCGTCCACGCTGACGCGACCGTTAAAGAGATTATCGATTTTTCTTATCAGTGTTTTAAACACAGCTTCTCACCTCGTTTCCGGGGTCAGGTCTACACATTTGACATTTTTGTCCCAAAAATGTCAAATGTGTAGACCTGACCCCATCCTAAACTAGATCCTTCTCGACCATTTTGACTGATACTATACGAGAAACGCCGGGCTCGGACATGGTGACTCCGTAGAGCGTATGTGCCGTTTCCATTGTTCCTTTATTATGCGTTATTATCAGGAAC
>JAQVUQ010000054.1 GCA_028699365.1 bacterium
ATAGCGACATCTTAGGAGCAGAGAGCAGGCCCCGAGTCCTGTTTGCAAGTACAGCCGATACTGTTCTATGCATCGTAGTTGTGACGTGTGGGGATAAGGGATTATGTAGAATTCGTTGTTATGTAGAATGACAGGGGGAGACCACGCCTAAAACCGTTTGAGACGCAGTTCCCCCCCCATTGGATTCTACATAATAACAGCACTGGATGAGCCTATCCGGCAAAGTTGGTCAAGCAACTTCTTCTCTTTTGTCCAATCCTTCATCCGGGCTACCAGGAATTGCTTGTCCATAGACTTGAGCGCCTTGCGTTTCATCTCAATATCGGCCCGGGCATAAATATCGGTGGTCCGGATGTCCACATGCCCAAGGATATCTCTCACATATGTCAAAGCTACCCCTGCTTGCAGTAGATGCATGGCACGAGTGTGCCGTAGCAGATGTGGACCTATTCTCTCCGGGAAGGAGTCATCACAAACTTTTGCAAGCACACCGTACTTCTTCAGCATGCAATTCACTGATGAACGGACCATCTTTGAATGTTGTCCTTTGAAATGCGAATAAAATAGTGATGTACCCTTGGGAAGATCAGCCATGTGGTGTTCTGCCACATACAGGCTGAGAAACCGTGCTGTTTCCCTGGACATCGGTATGGAACGTGTTTTCATCCCTTTTCCGGTTAGCCTTACAACAGGTGAACTGCCCAGACGGATGTCATGCAAAGTCAGGTCGAGGACTTCCTGAACCCTGGCTCCGGAATCGTAAAGAAGGTTCATGAGACACAGGTCTTTCCGACCCTGTATTGTAGACATATCCGGCTGTTTGAACAGTAGCTTCAGTTGTTTCTCTGTCAGAAATGGAGGCTCAGGATGTGGTGTTCTCTTTAACGGGATCTTGCTGAGCGTCTGGAATTGAGGAAGTGCGGAAACGGTCTCCATCGTTGCAAACTTGAAGAACGATTTGACCACTGCTAACCGTTGGTTTCTGGTTGCCGCGCAACAATGTTGCTCAGTCTCCAGCCAATCCAGGAAGCGTAGGATCAGATCTCTATCCAGTTGTTCCAGAGAGAGCGTTTCTAATGAAAGCTTTTCCTTTGTAGTGCAGTAAAGCAGCAGGCGGTTGAAAGTATCCCGGTATGAGGCGATGGTGTTGGCACTCAGGCTGCGGACTCCAGGCAGATATGAAAGAAAATATTTACTAAGAAGCATCCCCAGATCAATGCTCATATTCATGTTGGAACACCTCCTCGGGGAGCATAGTGCCGAACGCTGTTTCGACTCTTTCCCGGATATCAGGGTGAACGTCAGGGGTGAGCCTGAGATAATAGGCAGTGCAACTGAACGTGGCATGCCCGAGGTATTCCGTCAGATACGGAAGGTAGACATTGAGTTCCTTTCCTTCTCTTATCCACCGGCGCAGGCAGTGGACTGTGAAGGTGTGCCTGAAATCGTGCAGACGAGGCCCTCTCCCTTTGCCTCTATGTTCGATTCCCGCTGCCGCAAGGATCTTCCTGAACAAGTTGTAGATACTGACACTTCTGTAGGCTTGGGTCCTTCTGGGATTAGGGAAGAACCAATCATCATCGGAGACGGGCTTGAGCACTTCTTCGCAGTACAAGCGGCATTCTTCAGTCAGTTCAACAGACATAGGAACCAGTCGATCTTTGTCATTCTTACTGCCTCTTAGAGTCAATATCCCTCTTTCGGTATCCACATCTCTGGCCTTTAGTCCTACGGCTTCGGAGATTCGCAGGCCGCAGCCATACAGCATATGGAAGAGTACCAGCAGCAACCGGTGTCGGTCACGACTCTGCCGGTGATGTTCAAGGCGGTCTATGGCAAAGAAGAACCTGATGATCTCTTCATCGCTGAAGATGTATGGCACATAGCGTGGTATCCTGGGACGGAAGGTCGCATCGGGCATGAACGAGGGTATGCCCATAGTATTCATGAACTTTGCCAGCAAACGAAATGAAGTTATACGTTTACTTTGCGTATATATGCTTTCTGCAGGCCTTCGTTTGACCCAATCCATGAACAATTGGCGGGTTAATACTGCCTCGGCGGTATAATGTTTGGCACAGAACTCATCAAGCTGATGCAAGCAGGATATATGCCATTCATCATCGACCCGCACCCTCTTGCGTCCGGCAAGGTGTTGAGTTATGTAAGGAGCGAACCGGCTGGTAAGCTTAATCATGCTTCACCACCTCTGGCATAGGCAAGGCGCATATACGCAACGCTTCGACATCCGTTTTCAGATAGGCTTTGGTCGAATCCGTCGAACTATGCCCGAGCAATTCGGAGATGACCGGCAAAGCCGTATTCCGTGCCAGCATATGGCTGGCCATGGTGTGGCGCAAGACATGAAGCCCGAAATGCTCTCCTTCTTTACGTATGATTCCGGCCTTGACTGCATATTTCTTGTATAGCCAGAAGAAGGTCGATGCATATGTGATTTTTTCATATGGGGCAAATTGTACCAGGAATACGTAGGGATTGCCGTAATCCGGGCGCGCCTGGGTGATGTAATCGATGAGCGCATTTCCAACGTCCAGAGGTAAGGGCAGTGTTACCTGTTTACCCGTCTTGGACTGGTTAAATCTGATCAATTTTTCTCTCCACAGTAGATTGTCCAACCTGAGGTTCATTATGTCCGTTGTTCTAAGTCCCAGACGGGCAGCCAGAAGAAATACTGCATAATCTCTCTTCCCCATTGCAGTTTCTCTGTCTATGGCTCCAAGCAGAGCCGTCATCTGGTCATAAGAGAGAACAGTAGGGATCCTGTTGCGCCTGGCTATACGGTAGGTTGGAACGGCCAGGGACAAGTCATGATCCGTAGATCTTGCTTCTTTCAAAAACTTGAGAAATACCCGTAATACGCAAATATCTTTGATGCTCTTCTTCGTCCGCATTTGCAGCAATTGGCAATAAGTGCCTACGACCTGTGGTGTAATCTGTCCCGGTGTGATACATCCATGTATCGTTTCCGCATGGCTCAGAAAAGAAAAAGCATGGCCATAGTAGGCTTTCATCGTTACTTCGGATCGCCCCAACTGCTGGAGATTGATGGTAAATGCCTCTAGTATGCCCACCATCGCTTCATTTTGCAGGGATTTGGTCTTGACTATAAACTTGCATCTCCTGGGTATGTTGCCGTATTGCTGGTATTCAAGCAGAAGATATGCACAACGGCGGAAGGCTCGCATATCTCTTCTTGAACGGGGCCTTTGACGACTGGTTAGCATTGCAAGAGAGGCTAGAAACCGATCACATATTTCTGGGGTCACAGTGGTGTAGCTATTATTCTCCATGAAGCGTAGAAAACGGTTAATATTACAACGGTAACGGGTGATAGTGTTCTTCGGATAATTGAGCCTGTGCAATTCAATCAGCAGCAATTCAACGATCGCCGCCAGGTCAACATGTTCCATGATGAGCCTCCTGAATGAGTATTTGCGACTACTTGTCACATCCCATCATCATGGAGACTATCTATCAGACATACAAGACCTTGTTAAAAGTTGGCCGTTATTATGTAGAATCGAAAGGAGGAAAAACCTTATCTCAAGCGGTTCATACGGTTGTGTTCTACATAACAACGAATTCTACATAATCCCTTATCCCTTTGTGCTACACATACGATGCATAGAACAGTATCGGCTGTAATTGCTAACAGGACTCGGGGCCTGCTCTCTGCTCCTAAGATGTCGCTATCGGCAGGCCCCTCGCCCCACCTCTGTTAGTAGTGCATTATTCTCATAAGCAGCTCAATCAATAATTAAGCATACAGAGCATAATGCTAATTCCTAAAGGGATGATGACTGATGACACTTACCCTAAAATATACGGACAAGGCCTCAGTTATCGGCTCAAACTGCTGAATTCTGACTTCTACTTTCAAACGAACTTAACTATATTCCCATATACTTCATCAGCAAAGCGCTCTATATGCTCACGAACATAACCCAGTATATCCAGATCATCGTTCTGAATCAGCGGGGTCAGGTCCATGCCGAAATTGAGCAGGCCGCAGGCGTCTACGGAGTGGCTCTGATGGTAGGTGGCGTGGGCGCGACGGCGTCCCATGCTGGCCAGGTCGTAGCGTTTGCCGCCGATTATCTGGGAATCGAAGACTCCCAGGACGGCTGCTGAGATATTCTCATGCTTATCCAGATGGAAAGCCACCTTGTCGTCGTCGATCATCCAGTCCAGATCCCGCCAGACCTCACAGCCGTAGAGATTAGCAGGCCTTTCTTCCTTGGACAGGCTTCTTATGGCCCGTATAAGCCGCAGCGCCGTGCAGACGTGGGTGGGATGCTTGTCGGCGGGATTGTGGACGTATACCGTTTCCGGTCCGGCAATCTTGATCAGCGTCGCCAGATCATCCACTGCTCCCGGATAGGATGAATCTTTCATCTCCGAGCTTGAATGGTCCAGAAAGGCGGCGGCGGAGTATTCGCCTACATAGGCTGCCTTCTTCTGCTCTTTGCGACGGATGGCTCTCATCTGATCATCGGTATAATCGGCGTAAATGCCGTCTCGCGGGCTGCCGGCGCCGCTGGTGACCACCACGCCTGTAAACCATTTGTCGGATTTACCGAAGCACTGCAGCACGCCGTCCATGGCCATGATCTCGATGTCGTCCTGGTGGGCCGAAACGGCCAGGTGTGTGGTCCGCGCCAGAGCGGCGGCGGCATCGATGCCGTCGGGAACGTATATCTCGGAAGTCTCTTTACGGAACTTCATGCTTCTCCTCCTATCCAATCTCGGGCAGGCTGGCGGCGGCTATGGACTGGCCGACACGCCTGCTCTTTTCATCGGGCAGAGACATTTTGATCTTACCGGCTATTTCAGGGAATTCGGCCTGCAGCACTTCCTCTGCCTTGGCCAGCATGATATCGCCGCCCTTGCCGGTGGTGACGCGTCCCAGAATGAGCACTCTGTTGAGATCGTAGAAATCGGCATAATGAGCCAGGGCATAGCCCAGCGATGTGCCTACGGTCTCGTAAACTTTATGGGCCAGCGGATCTTCCTGTTCCATCTTCTCCTGGAGCGCCACCAGTTTCTCCGGCAGCTTCAACGCTGGATCGAAGGTCATACCGGCTCCCTCGGCCACTCTGATGGTGCCGACCTGACAGAAATACTGGACACCGCAGCCGATATCGCCGGACCATTCGTCTGCCGGGGCGTTCGGCCTGTAATCCACCGGGGCGAAGGCCAGTTCATTAAGCCAGCCGGTGATATTGCCTGATGCGTTGACGTATCCGGCTGCTTCGCTGGAGCCCATGGCTATACCCAGGACCGGATTCTCTCCCAGCGACATCGAGCCGGCCAGAGCCGTGACCTCTCCGTCGTTGACCACTTCCATCGGCACGCCCAGTTCTTCACGTATGCGCAGGAAGATATTAACTATTTTCGATTCGAATTCGTCCTTGGGAACGCCTCTGAACAGGGAGGCCACGCGCACGCGATTATTGATATAGACACCGGCGGAACTGCCGCCGACGGCATCCAGCCTTGGCAGCTTGGCAGCCGCACGGCGGATGGAATCCATTATTCCCTGGTAATGGTAATCGGGATCGGTTGCGTTGCGCGGATCCCAGGGGACTTCCTCGCTGTAGACCGGCTCTCCGTCGATGACGGCGCTGGCTTTGCGGTCGCTGGCGCCCAGATCGAAGCCCACCCGGCAGCCGTCCAGATGCCGTCCCAGAGGAACGGATTCCTCATTGTCGCCGGGGACGCCGGCCGCGTCGGTCAGTTCCACGGTGAAGGGGTGCTCATAGACGCCGCCCATGAATTCGGCATCAAAGGCTCTGGCACCGCCGGGGGCGTAACTCTTCTTTATATACTCGCCGATATCGGAGGGACCACCTACGTAGACCTTCCATCCGCCTCTCTGCCAAAGGAGAAACTTGACTATTCTCTCTACATACGGAAAATTGGCTGCTGCGTAAGGTGAATCGGATTTGAAAACTGCGGTGGAGTAGCTGGAGACGGAGCCGTCGGCTCTCTCCAGGGCCAGCTTCAGGGGGACGCCGCCTCCGCTTGCCTTTACCAGTTCACGGAACTTACGGTTGATCAGCGAGGCAGGTGCAAATCCCTGATCCAGCGGCGGTACGAATTTGGGTTCCGTTTTGATAATAGAGGTTATGTCCATTCTTTAATCTACCTCCCATTCTTCGTTATACCAGAGCCCTATCGTGGTGCTCCGAATACTCTATAGATACGGGACTTTTTTTACTCAGTAAGAAAAACTTTTATTTCATACTATCACAGGCAAGCAGACGATGCAAGGCGGCCAACGAGTCCACCGGCAAACTGGGAACATTTGCGGAATTCTGTTGAAAATAGAGGGTAGTTATGGTATATAAGACTTGAGGGAACGAAATAAATGGGGGATATAAAATATGGCAACGCTACTTGAAAAAGTGGAGCAAGATGCGCTGAGTTTGCCGCCAAAGCAACGTGCGTTCCTGGCAGATCGTCTCCTGAGCTCACTCGGAGGCGAAGTTCTGAGTGATGTTGATGTTGTGTGGATTATGGAGGCTGAGCGCCGGTATAGGGAGTATAAGGAAGGCAAGCGTACTCCCATTTCAGCGACGGACGTGTTTGCGGAAGCTGATCGGCTGCTGAAATGAAAGGGGCTGCCTTTGATCCTGACGCACGAACCGAATTCTTGGCGGCGATCAGGTACTATGAGGAATGCCGTCCTGGGCTGGGTTACCACTTTCGTTTGTTTGTCGAATCAGCGGTTCGTAATATTCACGATAATCCTCTTTGCTATCGTGTTCTGCATGCCCCATTCAGGAGATGCCTTCTCCAGAAATTTCCATATTCGATTATCTTTTCGATTGAGCCGGAATACGTATTGATTATCGCCATAGCACATGTGAAACGTAAGCCGGACTACTGGCATGAGCGCCTTAAGAGGCATCGATAAAGCAGTGAGCAGCGATGGGGTCAAGCCGCTGGGAGCTTCCCGGTATGGAGATGATCGATACCGTTGAGGGAATCCTTTACGAACGCCGCGGGTCAGTCTGCCTGCAGGGTTTCTCGTCATGCCATACAGCTTCAAAAATACCCCGGTTTATGATAAAATCAGTATGCATTTGTAATCGGGTAGTTAATAAAACTCAAATGCGAGAAACGGGGCTTGGAATTCCGCATTCCGAAATTCCATATTCTGCATTTGAAATGGGGAAGGTTGTTGAAGCATGTCAGGTCATTCCAAATGGCATAATATAAGACTTAAAAAGGGCAAAATGGATGCCGAAAGAGGCAAGGCGTTTACCCGTGTAACCAAGGAGATCATCGTGGCCGCCAGGACCGGCGGCGGAGATCCGGACGGCAATATCCGGCTGCGCAACGCTATGGCCAAGGCCAGGGACGCGAATATGCCGGCCGACAATATCAAACGCGCCATCCTGCGGGGAACGGGCGAACTCGAAGGCATCACCTACGAGGAACTCACTTACGAAGGCTACGGTCCGGGAGGAGCGGCCATCTATATCGAAGCTATGACCGATAACAAGAACCGCACACTGCCGGAGATCAGGAACATCTTCTCGCGCACCGGCGGCAACCTGGGGGAGAACGGCTGTGTAGCCTGGATGTTCGATAACAAAGGGCTGATACAGATAGACGCTCAGGGTGTCGACGAGGACGAACTGCTCATGGCGGCTCTCGATGCCGGAGCCGAGGATATGAAGAACGATGACGATGTCATTGAGATAGTCACGGCGCCCGAGAATCTGGAGGCCGTGCGGGAGGCTGTGGAAGCGGCCGGCTACAAGCCCACTTCCGCCGAAGTGACCATGATACCTCAGAATACGATAGCTCTGTCCGGCAAGGAGGCCCAGCAGATGCTGCGCCTCATGGATATGCTGGAGGAGCACGATGATATCCAGAAGGTTCATGCCAATTTCGATATCCCGGAGGATATTCTTGAGCAACTTGGTTAGGTCATCGGGAGCGCAATTCGAAATGGGCAGGAGCGAGGACCGTTCCTGCCCTTTTTTTAGGGCCAATGCGCGCAAAGGGCGCATTGGCCGAACAGTCAGGTCGGTGAGGCCTTGATAGTTCTGGGGATAGATCCGGGTACGGCTATAACCGGGTATGCTTTTATCGAGGAGCGCGGGCAGACCCTGCGGGCGTTGGATTACGGGGCGGTCATCACCGCTGCCGGAGAGGATCCGGCCCTGCGCCTGCTGGCCATCTATAGGGAGCTGAGCGATAAGATTGCCGCTTTTCAACCGCATGAGGCGGCGGTGGAGGAACTCTTCTTCTGCCGCAATGTGACCACGGCCATAGCCGTAGGTCAGGCCAGAGGGGTAGCCGTTCTGGCGGCCGCCAATGCGGGATTGCCGGTGGCTGAATATACGCCGCTGCAGGTCAAGCAGGCCGTGGTGGGTTACGGCCGCGCTTCCAAGGAGCAGGTGCAATTCATGATCAAGAGTATTTTCGGGCTTAAGGAGATACCCAAGCCGGACGATGTGGCCGATGCCATGGCTATTGCCGTCTGTCATATTCACGCAGCGCCTATGCAGAGATTGGGGAGAGTTAAACAATGATAGCATATCTGGCGGGAGAGTTGCTTGAAGCCAGGGAGAGCTACGTCATCGTCATGGCGGGCGGGGTAGGCTACCGGGTGGAACTGCATCCGTCGGCCGTATCACAGTTGCCTGCCAGGGGCGAGGAGGTTCGCCTTCATATACATACCTGCGTCAGGGAAGATGCCATAACGCTGGTAGGCTTTCTGACCACCGAGGCGCGGGAGCTTTTCGAGCTGCTGCTTGGAGTTTCCGGTGTCGGGCCCAAGGTGGCGCAGGCGCTGGTCTCTTCTACGACTCTGGGCCGCTTGAAGTCCGCTATCGCCGCAGGCGAGGTGGCGGCTCTGGTCAAGGTGCAGGGAGTCGGACGGAAGACGGCCGAACGCATTGTGGTGGATTTGAAGGATAAGGTCAAGGACGACCTGCTGGCGGATGAAGCGACGGTCTTTGCCGGGGTGGGTGATACGATCACTGAGGCGGTCGCCGTGCTGGTGGAACTGGGTTATACTCGTCAGCGGGCGGCGGAGGCTGTCCGGCGGGTAGATGCGGCCGAGCGTGAGAACGGAGTAGAGGCCGTTATCCGCGAAGCACTCAAATATTTGGGCTCAGCATGAAAGAAATAGGCTGAAGCTTTTAAGGCTGAAGGCTGAAGTAGAACGCTCGGGCTTAATTGATAGCCTTAATTAAGACTGAGAAGTAAGCTTGAATAAAAGAAGGCTGGAGAAATCTGCCGGAGCGTAACTACTTCAGACTTTAGACTTCAGCCTTCAGCCTATTGAGGCCCAAATAGTCTACAGGAGTTGATAATAATGTCCGATCGTGTAACGGCTGCCGATCAATATGACGAAGATTTTGAACTGGAGCGCTCTTTACGGCCGCGTCAGTTGGAAGACTTCATCGGTCAGCAGCATATCAAGGATAATCTGGGGATCTGTATAGAAGCCGCCCAGGGCAGGAGAGAGGCTCTGGATCACGTTCTGCTCTACGGACCGCCCGGTCTGGGAAAGACGACGCTGGCCGGCATCATCGCTCACGAGATGGGGGTGAATGTCAAAGTCACCTCCGGACCGGCCATCGAGCATACCGGAGATTTGGCTGCGCTGCTTACCAATCTTCAGGAGAACGATATCCTGTTCATAGATGAGATACATCGCCTGGGACGGGTGGTGGAGGAGCGTCTCTATCCCGCCATCGAGGATTTTAAGTTCGATATGGTTATCGGCAAGGGCCCCAGCGCCAGGTCTTATACCCTGCCGCTGGCCCCGTTCACGCTGATAGGGGCCACCACCAGAACTGGGCTGCTGACCTCGCCGCTCAGGGACCGCTTTGGCATCTCTTTTCATTTCGAGTATTATACGCCTCAGGATCTGTGCATCATTATCACCAGATCGGCCGGTATACTGGGGGTGGACATAGACGGGAGCGGCGCCGTGGAGATAGCCCGTCGTTCGCGGGGAACACCGCGTATCGCCAACCGTCTTCTCAAGAGGGTTCGTGATTATGCTCAAATCAGGGCCGACGGCAGCATCAACGTTAAGGTGGCGGCCGAGGCGCTGGAGATGCTGGATGTGGATTATCGCGGCCTGGACAGGCTGGATCGCAGCTACCTGCTCTCGATCATCGAGAAATTCGACGGCGGTCCCGTCGGTATAGAAACTATTGCCGCTTCTTTGAACGAGGAGCGTGATACGCTGGAATACGTATACGAGCCTTACCTGATTCAGATAGGCTATCTCAACCGTACTCCCAGAGGCAGGATGGCCACCCGGCTGGCTTACGAGCACTTCCAACTGCCTTACGGGCGTCCGGAACAGCCGGTGGATCAGTGCAGCCTGGAGATTTAAGCATGAATACAAGAAGCAAGGATATTCTGCTGCATGTGTGCTGCGGGCCGTGTTCGCTTTATCCGGTAAGGGAACTGCGCCGGGAAGGCCTGGAGCCGGTGGGATACTTTTTCAATCCCAATATCCAGCCTTACACGGAATTGAAGAAACGTCTGGAGGCCCTGCGGCATATCGCTTCCGACGAAGGGCTGCCGCTGCAGGTGGAAGAAGCGTATCCGCTGGAGGATTGGCTGAAGATGGCTGTTGCGGCTGAAAACAGGTGCCTGGAATGCTATCGCCGGCGTCTGTCGGCGGCAGCGGCCCGG
>JAQVUQ010000536.1 GCA_028699365.1 bacterium
ATATGTTCCTTCAGGGTATTCAGGCAGAGTATCCAGGACCAGTTGCCAGCGACGCTTTTCAAGATCGGACATAGACCAGGGAGATATGGCTACGAAACGGTAGAGATTGCAGGGAGCCCCGCTCTCTGCGCATTCCGCTAAATTCGACCACCCAGTCCGGAAATATTCGACCACTTATCGAGACGGGTGACGCCGGTTGCTTATATCATAAGCAAGTGGTCGACATCAGTCAATGCCGACAGGCTTTTTCAAGCCTAATTGCCTCTTAGTGGTACATTTTCAAACCGCTGTTTTTGCTTCTTCCGAATCACTCTCTGCCTGCTCAGCCATCTTCTTGCGCATCGACTCTCCTTTCATCTCGATCTTGTAGGCATTATGCACCAAGCGGTCAAGGATGGAATCGGCAATGGTAGGACAGGCAATGGTTTCATGCCAGCCGGATACCGGTATCTGGCTGGCAACAATAACTGAGCCACGGTGGCTGCGGTCGTCCAGCAGTTCAAAGAGATCGGAAGCTGCCTCCCGGTCAAAAGGATACAGTCCCCAGTCATCCAATAGCAGGAGATTGACTTTCTCCAGCTTGCGCATCATATCCGGGTATGTGCCGTCAGCCCGGGCCATAGCAATTGTAGAGAGCAGGCGGGAAGTCCGGAAGTAGCGGGCACTGAAACCTAAACGGCAGGCCTTGTTGGCCAGAGCACAGATTGCGTACGTTTTCCCTGACCCGGTAGCACCAGTAACAATGACGTTACGGTGCAGCTTTATGAAGTTACACTCCGCCAGGGAAAGGAAAGACGCCTTATCCAGGCCCCTTTCCGGGGTAAAATACATGTCTTCCACTGTAGCCGGCAACTTCAATTTGGCCACCTGCAGCCTCCGGGACAAGCCTTTGCTTTCCCTAATGTCCCATTCCCGGTCAACCATCAGCCCCAGACGCTCCTCAAAGCTGAGAGAGGCCATGTTATCCTGTTGCCCGCTGAGCGCTTCCGCCATGGCGAAAAGCTTCATCCGATAGAGTTTGTCGATAGTCTGCTGTAATAACATTCTTATTTTCCTCCTCCGTAATATTCCTTACCCCGTATATTCTCGTGTTGAGACAGGGTTAACTGAACAGCATCTTCCTTTAGCGGTATTTGATCCAGCCCCCTTTCCAGGATGGATTTGATGCTCTTGTAGGTAGTTACATTGATTTTAAGCCCCCGCCTGCAAGCGGCTTCCAATCTTTCCACAGGATATTTCCGGCTCAGACTGAGTATCCCCAGGCAGGATTTAAAGCCCAGGGCCGGATGAGGCCTTGAATCCATAATCTTTTTCACCATGGCTACCGTATTCGGTCCGGTCTCGGCGGCCCAGGAAATAATCCGCTCCGGTGTCCACTTCATATACTCCTGATGAGTCCTGGGCAGGTGATCGATCACAGTGGTGGTCTTGCCCTCCAGGTAGCTTCTCAGATGGCTGGCTACACGTTTGTTCTTATACAGAACTTCCACAATGGTGGAGCTTAAGCGTACATCCACCTGTTCCCCCACCAGTTGATGAGGCACGCTGTAAAAATGCTTATTTACGGCTATATGATAGTCGATATGGACTTTAGCCTTTGCCCATTCCAGAAATTGATAACGTTGATTCGGCAACGGCCTCAGGGCAGGTTTATCCAGCTTTTGGAACAACTCCCAGCGGGTGGTGTTCATCTGCTTGAAGCGGCGGTGCTTGATGACCTCCAGAAGCTCCCAGACGGCTTCATTGATTTCTGTGATACTGAAGAACGTCCGGTTGCGCAAGGCTGCCATTATCCATCTTTCAGCTATCTGGACGCTGACTTCTACCTTTGCCTTATCCCGCGGCTTCCTGACCCTTGCCGGTATGATAACAGTGTCGTAATGAGCTGCCATGTCGACAAAGGCAAGGTTTAAGTCCGGTTCATAACGATCCGGCTTTATTACCGCGCACTTGGTATTATCCGGAACAATGATCTCCGGCACTCCGCCGAAGTATTCAAAGGCATTGATATGCGAAGAAAGCCAGCCTGGCCCTTTCATATCCGGCACTGCTTCAGCATATATATGGCTGCTGGCCCCCATAACAGCTACAAACAGATAAGCTTCCTCTATCTCACCGGTATGCGGATCAACGACGGAGAATGTATCCCCGGCATAATCCGTGAAGACCTTCTCTCCGGCCTTGTGCTCACCCTGGCGCATTGTCAGGTCCAGTTTCTTTTTGCCATCACTGTATAACTGGCAGAACTGGGAATACTGGTAGCCCGCAGGGTAGCTCTCTATGTATTCCTGCCAGAGCAGAAACAGGGTGACATGCTTTCTGCGCATCTCCTGCGCCAGGTAACTGATCTTCGGCATATTTCTTTTCAGCGGCTTGGGGCTCTTGTTACCGCAAACTATCCGCTCCAGAGCAATGTCATCCATATCCTCCGGCAACGGCCAGCTAAGGCCGGCTTCCTTGATGCGCTTTTCATAATCCAGCACAGTGCTGTGCGATACCTTGCAAGATCTGGCTACCTGCCTTGCTTTCAGGCCCATACCCATCTTTAGCCGTAATATCTCTCTGACGTTACGCATAGACAACCCTTTCCGTCCCATCTTAAACCCTCCTCACTGTTGAATAAGCAGAGTTTAAGACGGCAGTTTGTGAT
>JAQVUQ010000537.1 GCA_028699365.1 bacterium
TATCTTTGCAGGAATTTCCAGGCGTATGTCGAATAAATTGGAGTATAGTGGGGTAAAGTGGGGGAAGGTAGATAAATTGCTTAAGGGCGAATATCATCATAGCCTTGATGATAAGGGGAGGGTTTTCATACCCTCCAAGCTTCGTGCCTGCCTGGGAGAGACTTTTGTTCTCACCAGAGGGCTTGACGGCTGCCTCTCCATTTATCCCCAGGACGAATGGCAAATAATTGTCGAGAGAGCAAGAGGACTGAAATTGACGGACCCCAAGGCCCGTCTCTTTAAACGAGTCATCTTCTCGCGTGCCGTGGATTGCAATGTAGACAAGCAGGGCAGGATAGCCATCCCGCAGAACCTGCGCGAGCACGCTGCTATAGATAGAGATGCGGTCATAGTAGGCGTTGGAGAGCGTTTGGAGGTCTGGAGCGAAGAGCGCTGGACCGGATATCAGAGCGAGATCAGCGATGATTACGTGGCCGAGCAATTGGAAGGTCTGGATTTCTGATTATCAGGGCATATCTTGGGGGAGATAGCTTGGTGATCCTGTAAAATTGGGGGAGGACGAATATGTTGAGTGTAATAGCGGGCAAACGAGTGCCCAGATCACGCTGCTGCATGGTAAGCAACAGAAAAGACGACAGATTCAACGGGCTGTTCTGGTATCTTCTCGATATCAATCGCAGCCTGGAAGACGCGGAGTTCCCCGATCGCTACAAGAAGGCTGCGGCCAGATAATATCAGCGAAATACAGGTTGCCGACAATAGTTACAGCCAATTTGAAGTAATGTACGCAGAGACACAGGACCGTAGGAAGGCAGATAACTGTCTCCTCACAGCCCGTGTCTTTGCCGTCTAAGGCGGAAACGCATCATGAAGCATATCACCGTCATGCTCAAGGAGGCTGTAGAGTATATGGCTCCGGTCTCAGGAGGCGTATATCTCGATGCCACGCTCGGCGGCGGAGGCCATGCAGAGGCTATACTGGAAGCATCGTCGCCGGCGGGACGCCTGATAGGTTTGGATCAGGACGATACGGCCATTGAGGAGGCCGGTCGTCGATTGCAGAGGTTCGGCGATCGGGTAATCATCGTCAGAGAGAATTTCAGGCATATGGCCGGAGTGCTCCGGCAATTGCAGATTGAAAAGATCGATGGAATACTTATGGATCTGGGACTCTCGAGTTTTCAGTTGGAGAGCGAGGAGCGGGGATTCTCTTTCAGAAGCCCGGCGCAACTGGATATGCGCATGGACAGGCGCGGGCAACTGACTGCCGCAGACATCGTGGCTACAGCCTCAAAGGAGGATCTGGTCAGGATACTCCGGCTTTACGGAGAGGAGCAGGAAGCCGGTCGCATTGCCGGAGCTATCATACGGGCCCGGCAGGAGGGCCCTATAGGGAGCGCTGTCGACCTGGCTGAGATAATCAGTCGAGCCGTCTCTCCACCCAGGCGCAGGGGCCGTATTCATCCGGCCACCAAAAGCTTTCAAGCTTTGCGTATCGCTGTCAATGTCGAGCTGGAGAGCCTGACGGAGGCTCTTGACAGCGGCATTGACCTGCTCAGGACGGGAGGGCGTATGGTGGCCATATCTTTCCATTCGCTCGAGGACAGAATAGTCAAACAGCGTTATCGGGAATGGGCGGTCGGATGTATCTGCAGCCCGCGCATACCGGTATGCATATGCGGACACCAGCCGCAGGCCAGGCTTCTGAACAGGAAGCCGGTGTTGCCTTCAAGTGAAGAGGTGTCTGCAAATCCCAGATCAAGGAGCGCAAAGCTCAGGGCTATAGAACGTTTGTAACCGCCTTGGGCGGTTACAGGCTGAAGACTGAAGACTGAAGGCTGAAGTAGAACGCTCGGGCGTGAACTGATAGCTTTTAGATAAAGAAGTAATTTTGGATAGATTTAAGGCCGAAGTAATAAGCCTGAGCGTAACTACTAACAGGCTTCAGCCTTCAGCCTAAATAGCTGATTTTTTGGGGGAGATTAACATGGCTTTATCATCTACTGCTGCAAGTCGCAGAAACTTATATAGCCCGGTAAAGACCGGGAGCAAATCCGCTGGAAAGCGCAAGCAGGCGGGGCCTCTCGATACCCGGGCGGCGTTTATATACATGGCGGTTCTGCTGCTGATATCGCTGCCGGCCTTTGTCTATCTTTACCAGAATGCCTGCATTACTCAGAAGGATTATCAGGTTCAGAAGCTTGAGGAGAGGCTGACGGATCTGTCGCTGGAGCGGGAACGCCTGCAATTGAGGCTGGACGAACTGTGTGCTCCCGAGCGTATAGAGAGCCTGGCTCAGAGCCGCTTGAACATGATTTATCCCGGGAGAGTGGAGTTTATCACCGTCAATGAACCGGTGGCGGAAGCCAGGCTGGCATCGGCCGGGCGCCTGACAGGTGTCTGGAACGGCCTGGTCGATGGACTGAAAAGCCTGGACGGCCTGAGGGCCAGATTGACGGAAGCGGAGGCCGGCCAGCCGTAAACGTCCCACGGAGGAACGGGTAAAGGATGTCGAGATCATTGACCAGGAGCAGAATACGAGTCATATCCGGAGCAATGGTTATCCTGCTGGCCTCTCTCCTGGTACGGCTGGTCTATATACAGATAATACAGCGAGACAAGTATAAGAATCTGGCTATGCAGCAGCG
>JAQVUQ010000538.1 GCA_028699365.1 bacterium
AAGGCAAGATAGCCGGCACATATCTGTCCAGCGATCAGTGGTTAACACAGGCAGAGGATAAGTATGTAGCCCTGGAACTGCGCGATACGAAAGATAAGCTTCTGAGCAAGGCCAAAGTATACCAGGAATGGGATGATGAAGAGGATGAATATGGTGACCCACCCAACTTTATTTACCCTGACTGTTTTATCCCTGAAGAACCGGATACCGTAAGCTTCATTTGTCAACTGTCTCCCGATGTTCGCATCGGAGGGCATCAGATAGATTATTATACTCGCGAACTAGAGCTTTATAGCTATGAGTGGAATTTGGATACTGATGCGGAAAACGAAGACACCCAGAAATATACTTGCGACGGCAATGAAGAGATGAGCCTTATCTGGGGGAAGAAAGTAAACAACATGATACAGTATAGCCCTGTCAGGGCCGTAGAGGGAGAGACAGGTATTTACTCCAGTCAGCATACTGTCCATGATTATTATGACATCATCCTCAACGATTACTATGAATGGGTCTTCAGAGAAGCCTATGTGCTTTACTATGATTTCGGTATCAAGGACAACAATGCACATGGAAATCAAGGAGGGTAAGGGGGAAACGATATGAGAATAAAGTTAATAGTATTCATACTCTTGACCCTGGCCATTACGGTGGTATATAGAGTTCCGGCCTATGCCGCCCTGGCAACTGAGGAGCAGATGGATAAAGTCACCAGGCCGCTGGAAGAGTATATGAAAGACATAAAGTACAGCTACGGCAGCATAGAAGGCTTGTTGCTCAAACGCAACAAAGGCAATCTGGAAGATATGATTGCCCTCTTCCAGGAGAGTGCCAAGGCATCTACTAAGCCGTTGGATAAAGCCGCCTACCAGTATCTTACGGCCAGAGGGTATTATTGGCAGAGCTTCCATAAGTTCAAGGCAGAGAGAGACCGTGCTATATTTGACAGTGTAAGGCCGAAGATAATCGACATCTATCTGGAAGCCTTTACCACCATAAACTCGATAGTGCTGGATGACCGCAAAGAGAATGCCGCCGAAGTGTTCAATCTTAAAGGAGATATCGTCAATACCTTTGCTTTGCTCCTTGGCACCAATATATGGGGTGGGATGCTGACAGCCGAAGAAAAGAAGAAAGTGGATGGCAGTTATCTACAGGCAGTAGAAAAGAATGAGGACCTAAAGAGATATCTCGATCCCACGTTACTGGCGGCTGTATATACCAGGCTTGGACTGGCAGATAGATTGAACGATAGAATACCGCAGGAACTCCCTGACGATTATGCCAGGCTTCTTGGCCTGCTGGAAAAGAATATAGGCGTTGTGCCAACAGACAAGCTGTTGCCAATAGCCGAAAAGATAGAGAAGAACTATGCCGAAAAGCTGGATAAGGCTGGACATGCCCAGGCTATGCTGGCAGGTATATATAAGCCGGTAGATAAAGAGAAGTCGTTGACGTTGTATATAAAGGCCGCCAGGATACTAACGGAGTACAACCTTGAGGTCTATATAATGACCCTGCATGGCACTATGCCGGAAAAAGAGCGAGAGCAATATCTGCAAAACTATCTGGACAGCTCCTATGCTCCCAAAGCTAAATATGATATTCAGGAAGCATACGAGCGTATCGCAGAAAGATTGTTGCAGGCCAAAGAGCATAAGGAGTGTCTGAAGATAATAGACAGGGCGGAAAAAGAGAAATTCAAAGGGACCGAGGAATACGTTGGTATAAATAACATAATGTCTTACCGCAGAGGCCGTTGCTATGAGGCCTTGGGCGATAAAGAGAAGGCATATGAGAGCTATTGCAGTTGTCTGTCCGGATTAAACAATATGCCGGGATACAGATTGCTGAAGAAGGAAATTGAAAACAGATTGCAGAAATTGGATTGGAAGTGATTGCGTTGAAAGAATATAGAAAGAAGCAGAAATTACATTTTGCAGCTATCGCTATGATTATAATGGCATGCTCTCTTGTTTTTGTTGCCTCAAGCCGTTCTGATGAGGAAATGGTTGTAACATATAATGGCAAACCTCTTAGAATGACAATATCCTGCAGTATGAGCAGCGGAGGTTATAAACCGCTGGATGACTGGCCAGCCTGCCAGGGGTTCCCGAGGAGCCCAAAATATATACTTTGCTCGGATAACCATATTCTGTTTAGTGTGCGGTTTACTGGTAAGACTAACGGCAATTCATTCAGGATAGTAGTAACAAGTGAATCCAGCGGTAATAGTTTTGTAGAGATACCGTTAACGTTAAATGAGGGCTTAAACGGTATTTATGATAACCGGAGTCGTAAGCTTTATGTCGGCAGGGAGACCAGTGCAAGTAAAATAGCTGTTCTTGATGAGGAGGTATTAACCTACAAGCTCAAGCTCGGAGGCGAACTGCTTATGACCGGTACCGTGATGATAGACAGAGCGGAAGTTGGAGGCGCATGGATGGGGCAATATCAGACCTATGATCCTCTTGGCTATCCTACACTTAGTTTTGCCGATGATTTTGTCAAGGGATTCTATTACAAACTGGGGGATACGGCCTTTATCTGGGATAAAGTTTTTTGCATGGGGGATACAGCCTGCAGTAAGGCACAATTTGCCGCATCCGGAGATTCTGCAGGGGCTGACAAAGTAGACTTTGCCCTT
>JAQVUQ010000055.1 GCA_028699365.1 bacterium
AAGATACCGCCCATGCTTATCTGTGGCAACACAAGTCACACCGTCGGAGACTATTGTACCGGCAAGGCCCGGTTCTCCTTCATCAAACCGGCCGTTGCCGTTGGCATCCTTGAAGGCTATGCCGGCAATGGGTTCTGCTGCACACCATCCCGGACAGACACAGACAAGAACAACCAACATCACAGTTACAAGTAATGATACTCGTTTCTCTATTGCCATTTATCTCCTCCAGGTTTGATCTTTAACCGCTGGAAATGCCTTCAGGCATGCACTCGCAATCGCGATCCGGAATCATAAAACGCTTAATCAACCCTCTCACGGCACCTGCCGGATAAGTAGTCTTCGAACTGCATCGATGATTCCTTCAGCGTAAGGCGTTGAGCCTACCACTCCCGCTGTACTCGCCACAGCATCCTTAATACGATCACAAGCATTAGAAGGACATACCATATGTCGGGCTATCTCCAGTCTGAACATAGACATGTCATTCTCTCCGTCGCCGGCCACTATAGTATGTTCAGGCCCGATTCCCAGTCTATCCTGCATAGCCCTGACAACATCACCCTTGTTCATATAAACAGGCAACAGAGTTACCTTCCGTCCTTTGCCGGAATTAGCCCTGTAGAATCGACCGTCGGACAGCAGCAATTCAAGCGATTTGCATATCATGGCGTTATCCGATATCCGGAAGAGAAGCGACAGCATGTTTTGCGAATCGAAGGATAACTCCTCAACAAGATCCTCTTCCAGCAAACCGTGCAGCACCGGCCTGATGACAGGCCAGTGTCTTTCTCTAAAATTCCTGTCTTTATCGCAAATCACAGCATTGTAATCCGTATCCGGCACGATCTCCTCGGCCTCTATTCTTGCCAGAACGCGCCCGGTGCTGCCTGAAATAAAGCTTGGCATCGTCCTGACCGTGCTGTTCAAAATCAGGGAGAGCTGTTCGCTCAAGCCCCAGGTGGTATTAGTGGCCCATAAAATCCCCTGTTGCCCAAGTTCATCCAGAAAATCGACAAAGACTCCTTTGATACGATGATATGGATTACCTCCACCGAGCATAGTGCCGTCAAGGTCGATAACCAGAAGTTTAATATCCGACATTGCCTCACTGTCCCTTCAACATTACCAAGTTATTGTTATTTGCTGCTGGTTTGCAGCAGGAGACGGATAAACGTATGATGCCCAAAAGCATATGGCCGATATAATGATGAGAACCAAAACTGCATACAATATTTTTAACCCATTCGAACATTTGTAAACTGACAAGTTTTCCTTACCAACCTTTCCTTTCAGGCCATATCGGCATACAGATCGAGATTCAGGTAGCCACGTGCAAATTCCAGAACCTGGCTTTCATAAATCTCCTCTCGCGCCACCGCTGCTCCCCGTAAAGGGGGAATACTCCATCAAGCTCCCGTAGTAGCTCATCGATCACCAAACTGAAATCGGCAATGCTTTCAGAGTAACATATCAAACTCCCCGGTCCGAAGCGATAGACGCCGTTGCGGTCAGGATCGAACGTGCCCAGGTTCGCACGCATCCACTCGATGTATTCCCCCGCTATAAATACGATCTGTCCGCCGCCTTCCAACAATTCTGCCGCTACATCCAGGTCCATATCCGGGGCATATGCGGCCCGGCGCAGGGTCATCCGGGTATCGTGATTGCCCTTGTCAAAGCTATGACGCTGCTCATCGCTCATGCTTGCCAGGATCATGTCAACTGCATAATAACGCAGGAAACCCAGCAGGCGCTCTTTCTGCAATTGGAATACAGGGTGCTCGATATCCGGACAGGCCAGAGAGAACCCGGGCCCTTGCTTCTTATTGAAAAACGCAAATTCGCCCACGGCAGACTTATCCACCAGTATCTTCGCGGCATACTCTATCCTGATCACGGTGCTTCCGGATGCGGTAACGCTTGCGCTGCGACTGTTATCCGTCTCTTCCGGCATCAGATCCAGCTCTCTGCCGTCAACCGTTACGGACTTTACGTCGTAACCTTCTTTCTTCATGAAGCGGGCACGGAAACACCCCTCCAGGCCTTCCAGTTTCACTTCACAGACATCATCCCCGTCAATGCTTACCATCGCCCTGCCGCTATCCGCAACGCCTGTCTTCAGGGCCATTACCGAATGCAGCATCTGGGCCGACAAAGCAGGCAAGGTTAGCGTTACCGCGCCCTCTCCGGCCGCCATGACCGTCTCCAACCCGCTGAAGGCAGGATCGCATTTTTTGTAGATATAAACACCTTCATTGTTCGCTCCGGCATTTACCGTTACCGTTCCGGCCTGCTCCCGGTCGCTGAAATTGACAACAGAGTAACTGAACCTGCCGAACCTCTCCAGCTTCAGGTCTTTGTTATCCACCGTCGCATTCGTAACCGGCTCCCAGCCCAGACGTGCCAGTTCCTCTATCAGCGGCAGCCAGGCCAGAGATTCGGGGTAGCCACGCACGGCATGCGCCGTATTGAGCATACAGCCGGTATGGATTGCATAAAGCCTGGTCAGACGGACATAGTGATCCATCTTTGCGGCTGCTTCATCCTCCGGATAACTGAGATAATTGAGGAAACCTTTCGGTCCCCATTGAACAATGGGCTTTTTACCCATAAGACAGCGCAGACCGATAAGGACCTTGTCGTCGTCCATCCACGGTCCGTATTCCACCAGAGCGGCATCCGATTCTCTGGTCACCATATAATCGTTGGGGGTATTGGACAGAGCCGCCATCCTCCTGCCGTTTTCTGTAACAAAGCTCTTCATATAGTTCAACAGGGCGGCGTTTCCGTATCCCTGGGTTATATACGTCTGTCCGTCCGTAAAAGCTCTGGACGTAACCCTGGGTATGGCTGGATTGAAATCCGGCCTCGGCCCCTGGCAGTTGTCTACATACAGGCCGTCGGGACGATACTCTTCCACAGCTTTGCGGATATTCTCCTTCAGGAAATCCAGATAGCTGCCCCGGGCAGACATGACGTAGGAGTCGCCGTTCATCTGCTCGTGCCTGTCATAGACCTTGCCGTTGCTGCGGATGATAACGGCGTCTTCCATGTTCAATCTCTTTACCAGCCCTTTGTTGCCGTTCTCGTAGGTCTGGGAGAGCAGAGAGGCGCTTTGCAGGGTCATATAGCTGTTGCCTTCCCGTATGAGACGGTGGGCCTCATCTATAGACTTGCCGCCGACGGTGCTATCCTTAACCCTTTGCAGGAAATCCCCGCCGACCACGTCTTCGTCAAGGTAAAGTCCCATACCGTCATACTGGAACCATTCGAATATGGTGCTCACCCAGGAGGTATGATACCGCCTGAAATCCTCCAGCAAAATATTGCCGCACTCCGGGGCCTGATAGCATTTGAAGGTCTCCGCCGGACCCATAAAACGCTGATCGACGTCGGCGGAAAGCTCATACAGCGCAGGAAACGCCTTATAGTAGGCATCCAGGATATGCCTTTTGCCGTATGTCCCCTCGCTGGTTACCAGCAGAAGATTGACGGCTGCATCGGTTTCTTTTGGCTCGAGAACGGTTTTAACGGCAAAATAAAAACCGTCCTGATCGGCATTGATACCGGAGGAGAAGTAACTGAAATCGGTCCTCGGATCCAGTCCGATTCCTACACACGCATTCCGGTTGTAAAGAGCGGCCGCAGGAAACTGACAGAGGGTCTGAATGCCGGCAAACTCTCCAATATGTACATCCAGGCGCGTAAAGGACTCTTCCAGCTCATCGTATATCTCCGGGTAAACCTTGTCCGGCAAAGGCTGTATGGGACCATCGAAAGGGTCGGCATTGCAGGCGTAGAGCAGAGGAGCCTTCCCGTTAACGGGCGTTTCGTTCAACCCGTCCCAGTAGGTCAGCCCGCTGTAATCGGACAGGCTGATGCCGAACCTCACTTCCAGCCACAAGGACTCCCCGGTCATGTTGGACAGGCGCAACTCCAGCAGCCTTACGCCGGTATCCATATCCGTTACTTTGCCAAGAGACAAATCCACACTATCTTTACCGGCAGGAGCCTTCTCCCTGCCGTCATAAGCCCTGATATGGGGCTGCAAATCCTCCGGCCGGCTTAATCCCAGTGACAGGCACGATTCAATATCACTGTACATCAATTATTTCCTCCACACTTCACCCTGGACTCTCTTACACAAGCGCAGTCTCATTTCAAAACAAACCATACCGGGCTGGACCATGCCTGAGCCCCTGATTGACACGTAAGGCGCACATAATAATATATGAACCTGCCAAGGTGTCTGGAAGAGAGACATATCTCTTCCGGACAGCCCTCATCCGTAAACGAGACCTCTTCATGCCAGCCTCCGGCCGCATGCTTATGAATAACCTCGCCGTTGCGGATTATCTCCACCGTCAGAATATCGCTCTGTGCGGCGGCGGTCACGGATATCCGCCTCGCCATTGCACTCGATTCAATCTCTCCGCACTGCCCCGGATGCATTCCGGAGCAGGAGAAGTCCAGATATATCCTCTCCAGGCTGGCAGCGTAACAGTTGCGATTCCTTATGTTGCTGAACAACGATTCCCTCGTCAAACTCTCTGCTCTGACAGCGGTCAATCCCGGCAAACGGTCTATATGCGCCGGCTCCATCTCTCCCTGTGCCATGGTAATGGTTGAATGCGTATCCGTGCCGGCGATAAAGCCCAGCTTGAGCCCACGGTTCAGAAAATCCACGGCGTAACATGGTCCCTTATGCACCTGCTTCAACGCATTGGGATTGTTCCGGTACTCGGAAGTGCCCCACTTGGAGTGTATCTCCATGACCGGCATTTGAGCGGCCCCGGGATAGATCGCATCTCTTATCTCTCCATGCTTGCCGCTTCTGGTGGTGTGATGCGGCACGACAAAGAAGTTGCCTTCTACGCTCCGCTCCGCCAGAGCGGCACAGAGAGTCCCGACATTGCCGTCTTCAAAATCATCCAGGAACATATCCGGATAGTGATTGAAATATACATTATTGTCACCGCCTGCACCGCCTTTGAACGACGCTTCATAGGCAGGCAGGGTCACGAATTCCGGCGGATCGTTATACAATTCCCCGGCCAGTCTCTGCGCCTTCCATCTGGAGTAATCACACCGCCCGTTGGAGACATGGTCGGTGGCGGCACACCAGTCCAGTCCGGTCAGATAGCGTGCAGCCGTATAGCAAAAATCCAGGGAGCGACACCTCTCCGGATGACAGTCGCTTAAAACCGTGTGGATATGCGGATCACCCCAGTAGATGCGTCTTACAGGCAACCCGGTGCAGCGCACCGGGTTGCTGTAAAACACTTTGCCGGCAAAGCGGGCGCTGCACCGGAAGAATCCTTCACTATCTGTAACCAGACCATCGAGTATCGCTATAGCCGGCTCGTTTTCTCTAAAAGCTATGCTCCCGGGCGCCGTCCGGCAAAAGGGAGCACAGACGGAGATACTCTCCCTGTAATCGATAACAGGAAGACCGTGTTCATCGGTTATCGCTATCCTCAGGGTGAATGTCTCTCCCGGAGATACTACCGTCGGAACTGTCAACGACAGCCTGGACGGCTCTCCGCCCGCCGCCTCAAGGGTAATAACCTTCTGCGCCTGTTTCTCAGGATACCTTAATTCCATAGCTTCAATACCTTATCCGCAGCGTATGCCGCGCTCTCCTCATGCAACATCCCGGTTACAAAGCGCTTACATCCCGGATATAATCCTGGACAGATTTTTGCGGGCCCCCCTCATCTCTTCCGGAGTCAGACCGCTCAGATCACCCTTCAGTCCAAGACGGCTCAACAGCGCCCCGGCGGCATCGTGAAACGACTGATCCTTCCCCTTCAACCTCAAAGCAGCGTCAGCCAGCAGATCGTAATCCTCTATGCCGTCCCTCATATTTTCCAGCCGGATGGAGCTTACCGGCCCGTCGGGACCGGGATAGATCAGCATGCCGGAAGACGAAGGGCAGACCCCATCCAGATAAGGGTTCCATTCCGAGCGTATCTCGCTGGAGATGAACTGCTTATTATCGACCCACCGGTTCATAGTCCAGATAAGGTAGCCGTCCGCTTCCACCGCCATGGTCCTCCAACAGAGCAGCCGCATATACACCCCGTCGCTCTCTATGTTGTTATCCATAGTGGTATACCACCAGACCTCTCTGCCCCGGGCATGGGCCTTACGGGCCTCCTCACGGTTATACAGAGCCATAGTAGGCATAAAGGCATCCACCACGCCCGACAGCACGGAATCGTTGCCGTAGCTGTGATCGTTGATGGTGCTGACTATTTTCAGCCCCGTCTTTTCCTTTACCTCACTAAATATCTCCCGGGCGTAATCAAAATACTCGTGTTTCTGCTCGTCGAAGCCGTAGAAGTAGGATACAGGCAACAGGCCGCTCTCCTTGAGCCAGGGCGCCAGCTCCTTTTCCGTTCGCCGCAGATCATTTAGACTCTCCAGCTTCAACACCTGCCCGCCCTCGTCGTCATAACGAGCCCTGGCGATAGTGGAAGCCAGAAAAGCGTTCTGCCCGCGGGCGGCGGCTTCCTTGACCTTGTCCCGGGGTGTATTGAGCACGCCGGCATCGAGCGATCCTATTCCCACACGATAATCAAGGAGCAGGTCGTAGTATTTATCGGCCACTTTATCCCACTTTTCGCCGTAAACAAGCCTGTTAGCGTAACCCTTTTTGCCGCTGGCCGTTGCTTCGGAGAAGCAGAGAAACTTCTTCATATACCATTTGTCCGGCAAACGGCCGGGTAGCACCTCGATGTCCATCCGGCCGGACCACAGCGACTTTACGCCGTCGCCTGCGAGCCTGCCTTCCGCAACAACTTCATACGTGCTCAGACCGGAAGCCTTTTCCTCCGGAACCTTGACCTCTATCCATACAGGCTGGAAGGTGCGGTCTTTCAGCGGAAAGCTCTCACGCTTCAGCAGCGGGTCCGGCCACCAGCCCGCGTAGGGGAAGGGCTCCGTCCGGTAATGATTGCGGGCAGGTTTGTCTATTTTGACGTAGCCGACCACCTTCCATGATATGCTCTCTTCCGGTAGCTTTCCGGATATCTTCCTGAACTTTATCCGGATATCTTCCATACCCCTGAAAGGAACCATAACCAGTTGGATGCACTCTCTCTCTCCGGGAAAGACCTCCAGCCTGCCTTTGTCTGCGGCCTTTTCCAGGGGCATGTCGTCAATAAAAACCTTTTGCATGCTGTCTACCCAGACGGCTTCCAGAGATCCTGACCGTCCATTCTTCTTAAGGCCGGCCCTGAATGCCTCCCGGCTGATCTCGCGCTGCAGGCTTACCCCCTTGCTCAGCAATTCCCACACATCCCGCTTCTGCTCGACGCTCAAGTCACCGGCATCCCTGATCCGGGCCATAGTGCTTTCCATCCCGGAAACCAGCGCAAGAGCCTTCTCGCTCTTCTCACGGGGATACTGACCTTTCAATTTGTTCAATCCGCTTTTGATCTCCGCAACTACACCGGGGGAGAGAAGGTTGAAGGACTCAACGACGTTATCGCTCACTTCCAGATCGTCGAACCACACCTCGTCGCCCTGACCCGCGCCGCTGGTCAGAAACAGTCTGGCCTTGACTACCTCGGCAGAGAATCTGACCCGGTAAGAGATCTGCTGCCAACCCGTGCTCCCCTCCAGAAAGATATCCTCCGAGGCGCTGCTGAATTTGTTTCCATAGGCCATCTTGCCTGCGGCATTATCGCCCTGCAAGCGTATATCCGCCTTGCCCCGGGCGTTCTTTGTCCTGGCCCAGACCTTTACGGTATACTCCGCTCCGCTCACTACCGGGATTTCAGTCTGCCACAGCGCCGTATTGGGACCCTCATTCTTGATGTACAATGAACGCTTGCCGGTATGGCCCATGTCGTCGGACCAGACAAAGGATGCCTTTGTTCCCGGCGACGCGTAATTGCTCCAGCCGGAAGGAAGAGCGCCCTTGCCGTTCTCAAAGCTGCCGTTGGGTCCGTTCAGCGGCAGAGCCGCTGAGGACGGGCTGCCGCAGCCCGTCAGAAAGACAAGGGCGGCAGCCGCGCAAATATACGGTAAATTCATCTTCATATTACAACCTCCGTTTATCATCTTCTACACTTGCAAGCGTGTTTCCCTCCCGATTCAATAAGGCCTGGACCAGAACGGATCGGAAGTAGATGTAGGTATAGTGGCAACGTTGTTCCAGAACTTGGCGCTGCCGTCGAAATAGAGCACCGTAACACCGCTCTTGTGCCGCTTGTCCTGTGCCGCCTGTATAGCAGGGATGGTACTAGGGACTACGTATACCTTGCCGGCGCTGTCATAGTTCTCCACCAGCATCATGGTTTGAGACGGCGTCTTGACTTCCGCCAGCGTGCGGATAGGCTGTCCGGCAGCGGGGGAACTGTAGTAATAGTTCAGAGCGTAATCGGGCTTGTAAGCGTTGATCCTGTCCTCGGAGGGGCACTTGTATATTTCAGGAAGCTTCTTGCCGGAGAAGTTGGTTACCAGATCCACCCCGTTTTTGACATACGATGCCGTAGCCCTGTGCCAGATGGAACCGAAATTATTCTCGTTTAATCCCGTGCTTGCGGGAGGCCAGCTTGAGTACGGCATGCTCTCGTCCCAGTCCTGGAGATACATATTGAACGCCAGCCCAAGCTGCTTCATGTTGTTAAGACAGGTAGTCTGCCTGGCCCTGTCCCTGGCTTTGGAAAAGACGGGAAAGAGTATAGCGCTGAGTATCGCTATTATAGCAATGACTACCAGTAGCTCAATAAGTGTAAATCCCTTTTGTTTCAAAACGATCCCTCCTATATGCATATATGCTCTTTGTTATATGGTTCGACATTCATATCCGATATTCCTGCTTTTCGGGGGAGGCAAAGCGGTTAAGTTCCTCCGCCCTGCCTCCCGCAGGCATATCTCTTTGTACCCGTACCGCACAAACTCAGTTTGTGCCTGCGTGCATGACGCTGATAACTTGCGTGCCGCCGAGTGCGGTCCTGTATATCCGAACGTCATCCGCCAGGCCGGTATAGTATATTGTACTGCCGCCCCACTTGCCTATCATGACGGCACCGTTGCCCAGGTCTCCTCCGTTCTTGGGCGATATGTCACCCCCTCCTATCGATGTCCCGTCCACATAGAAGACGGCCTGGCCGTCTCTGTCCATGGTCAGCGTCACGTGATGCCAGGCGCCGGTAATATCTCCGCAGGACAAATGAAGATACTGCGTGGCACCGCTGCCGTTGTTCAGCTTCAGTCGCAGTTCGTCCGCATCGGCGTTATAGTAGAAGGCGAACCCTTTGCCGTTCGTGTCCTGGGGATTGCCTTTGCCGATAATGGTATGTGTCCCGGTAGTCCCCGTCACCTTTATCCATGCCGCCAGAGTGATATCGCTGTCTGAAAGATTCAAGCCGGCGGAATTGGGGATCTGCACGTAGTCTCCGTTGCCGTCCAGGCTGACGGCCCCGCCGACCCGGCCGGCCGTGCTCCAGGCCGCATCTCCGTAAAGCGTACCTGTATTGTCGTTGCCGGAGGCATCGGCCGCACTGGTGCCGCCGGTTTCGTTCAGTCTCCAGTGCCCCGCCATATCGGCCGTTACGCCGAATGGCAGTGCTCCGCGATATATGCCGTCCGCTCCCGGCAGCAGTGTTGTGCCGTCACATTTGACCGGCTCCACGCCTCCCAGGGCCAGAGGCGTCCTGGGCCTGTAACCACTGAGATCGGGATCTGCATAGACTCCGTTATCCTCCCAGTCAGTACCGTTTACCAGATCTGCAAAGGTATAGAATGTCTGTACGGTACCTGGAGCCGTGGTCAGAGACCTGTAGAGAGCCGCAGCAGAAGACGTATCCATTCTGTAGTGCAGGTTACCGTCCAGTTCCAGGGTATGGTCCCAAACCACTCCGCCCGACATGATGGCGCCGTCACTGGGCGCAGCCTGTATAAATATATTGTTTACCACCTTCTGGTATGGGTCGCTGCTCCTGTACGGCTGCCCGACCAGATCCACACCCAAGCCGCCGGCGGTGTCGCCTATCAGAATCGTATTGTTGTAAATATACCGCGGATCCCCGTCGGTCCCGATATTTTCAACACTATGGCCCGTAAAAGCACGCAAGCAATAATAGCCGTCGGCATCAGCGTTAACGCTGGAGTAGGTGCCGTCGGCAAGCTTTCTGTAAAAAAGCTTCTCCTTGCTGGCATCTATTATATTGTGGTGGATGTATTTTTTACCGGGCTGCGGATTGTCAACCGGATTTCCGGAAGCATCCGTGACGCCCTGACGGGAGACCCCGGTGCCGACACGAATCATTCTGTTGTGATGGATATCGACCTCGTAAGTGGCCGACCCCAGTTGGACGGAATCATCCTGTATGTCGCTGAACTCGTTATTGTAAATGCTGTAATTATAACCGGTATATAGTATGTCTATGGCATCGTGCAGATTCTTGAATGAAGAGTTCTTTACAGTTATATCGTGTGTGTCCGCATGAATGTACAGCCCGTAATCCATCATGGTTGAGGTATAGACCTCCTTTACGTCTTGCCAGGTCAGCCAGGCGGGGAAATAGTCGTTTATCTCCAGCCCGTCAAAAATTATGCTGTGCGACGTGCCGAATACACGTATGCCGTACTGGCTGGTCGTGCCGTCCAGCTTCAAGTTG
>JAQVUQ010000056.1 GCA_028699365.1 bacterium
GACATCGTGATTATTACCATCAAGAATCGCAGTAAGAAAGTACGATGTGCTTAGCAAAGCTTTATCAAGATGCCTGGCCGGTTCTTTAGCCTGATAGTAAGGCAGGCGGGCAAGCCTGATGAACTCCCTGGTTACATCCGTATAGAAAGCCCTGTCATATAGCATCAACGGCTTGCCGATAAAGACAAGGTAATACCCAAGTAATTTATTTTCAAAAAAGTAACCTGACCGATTGAGCCAACGTGCCCTCTCGGATAAACTGCCCGTTGCCTGGGACATCTCATCGCCGGCACAAGCAAATCCGTATTTCACAGAGGATATGTAATCCTCCTGCTTGTCGTCTATGACACACGCCAAACGCCGGTAATCCTCGTAAGAGACTCTGCCACCGGAAAGCTTCAGCGCATCCCGCAGAGGATATACACTCCTGGCAGTAAAACGACTTACCAAAAAATAAGATAACGGACAATTGTCAAGGCTGTTTTCCAGGCGTAATCCCGTTATGGCTGATTGCATGGCCTCGGCATAACTCCCTTTATCCGCCAGAATACAGGTATAAATCCCTTGAAGCATCGCCAGATCGGCCAGCTCGTTTGCAGGCGGCGACTGCATAGCAAAGCCCAATTCATAATCCAGGTCGAAGCGACATTGAGGCATATCGACGGCCTTCCTGATCGTTTGGAAAAGATTGTCAGCACAGAGGTCATCAGTTATCATTCTCACGATGTCTTCACGCTGCCGGCGGTCAAGACCGCTGAAAGCATTAGGGTTCATATCCAGCACATACGGCGTTTTTTTGTATAAGCTCTCCGCATATCCCCAGGCTTCCTCATGGCGGGCTTTCAGCCGTTTGGAGAGGTCAAACGCCTTACGGTAGGCAAACATGGCATTCTCTTTATCGGGCACAGGCGGCGGGGCTACCTCTTTAACAGTGAATTCGAGACCGGCCTGACGAGCCCGCAATACGGCCTTGTCCAGTACTCTGTCGGACAGAAGACCGCTTATTCCATAAGCGGCATAGATTGGGATAATAATTGCCGCCGATGCACGAGACAATACCCGCGCCATGCCGGCGCCACGGACAATCCCCCTCCAGACGGCAACGGCAAGAATTATTAAAACAGCCAGCAAGGCTGACAACAGTATCAACGGAAGTCTGTAGATCAGAGCCTGGCTTGCGCCGGATAACGATATGAGCAACAACACCGGCAACGGCAGAAGCATCAGACATCCGGCAAACAGCATCAACGGCATTAGAACCGCCGATATCAAAGGGCTCTTGAAAATCAGAGTGGCGAGCAAAGTGCCTGTGTATATAACGATCAGGAGCAACGGATAACCCAGCGAGATGATGGACGATTCGGATTTGAAAAGAAACGGTGTTCCGCCACCCGAGCGGTGAAAGATTATCCCTATTGCCAACGTCAGAATCGCCAGCAGCGCCAATCCAAAGAGATACTTTATCGTGAACAGCCTGACCGCGCCGATAGGCCTGCTCAACAGAAACAGCCTGGTATCTTCGGCAAGCTCACCGGCAAAGGGTATGGCGCCGAGTAAGAGCGCAAAGACAACCGGAGAGAACCAGCCGGCAATGTTGATAACGTTGTCAATCGAACCTGCAACATTAGCTGTCGCCCCAAACCGGTATATCCCAACCAAAAGCAATCTGAAAGCAATCGCCATCAGCAGCAGTGTCAGAACTATTGCTCGCTGTTCCCGCCATTCCTTCCGAATCAAAGATCGCATATGTCTTACCTCCTCTGATCGTCCCTGATAATGTCCGGAGCAACTAACCGAAATGCTTGTCTATATAATCAGCAAACAAAGCCGCCGTCTCTTTACCGTCCAACCCCATTTCCGCCGCCAGCTTGATAGCATCTTCCACAGCTCCCGCGACTATCCGTCTCTTCTCGGTCTCATTGATGGCAACAGCCTCGGCGGATATGAAATTGCCGTCGCCCCAGCGACTGTCGATCATCCCTTCCTGACGCAAATCACGGTAAGCCCGGGCCACGGTATTGGGATTAATGCGGAGCTGCAACGCCAACTCCCTTACGGGAGGCAACTGGTCTCCAGGGCGTAACAACCCGGCAGCCGCCTGGCGCTTTACCTGGGCGATAATCTGCATATATATGGGAACGCCGTTATCATTTTCCAGCTTTATGTGCACAGGTCACCATTAAATCGATAAGTTGTAGTGTATTAATACTATAGTACAATATACAGACAAAAAACTGATGTGTCAACCGGACATCATCAGTTCATGCTGTCACGTTTTTATAAATAATGATGGTTGCAGATAAACAGCTCTGCTCCAGAGCAACGGTTCCTCTTGTAACATGCGGCGCTGTCAGTGAACCAGCGCCAGCAGAACACCGGCGGCTACGGCGGAGCCGATGACACCGGAGACGTTGGGACCCATGGCATGCATGAGCAGAAAATTATCCGGGCGGGACTCCAGCCCCAGCTTGTTGGCAACCCTGGCAGCCATGGGAACGGCCGAGACTCCGGCAGATCCTATCAGAGGATTGATCTTATCCCTGGAGAAAGCGTTCATTAACCTGGCCAGCAGAATTCCCGAGGCTGTACCCACTGAAAAAGCGATCAATCCCAGCAGCAGTATACCCAGCGTCTCTACCCGCAGAAACTGTTCCGAAGAAAGCTTTGATCCCACGGCCAGGCCTAGAAGGATGGTCACAATGTTGATGAACTCATTCTGCACCGTCTTTGACAGGCGTTCCGCCACTCCGGATTCACGCAACAGATTGCCGAAGGCAAGAGCGCCGATCAAGGGCGTAGCCGTGGGCAACAGCAGGATGCAGAGTACCAGGATAATGAAAGGGAAGATCACCTTCTCCGTTTTGGATACCGGACGAAGCTGAAGCATCTCTATGCGACGTTCATCCTCCGTAGTCAGCCAGCGCATGATAGGCGGCTGTATTATGGGCACCAGTGCCATGTAGGAGTATGCCGCCACGGCAATGGCTCCCAGCAGATGCGGAGCCAGGCGCGAGGTCAGAAATATGGCTGTCGGCCCGTCGGCACCGCCGATAATGCCGATGGAAGCGGCTTCTTTCAGGCCGAAATCGAAACCGAAATACTTGGCCAGCAGCAACGCACCCATGAGAGTAGTGAAGATACCGAATTGCGCTGCCGCCCCCAGGAGAGCGGTTCTGGGATTGGCGATAAGCGGGCCGAAATCCGTCATGGCGCCGACACCCATGAAGATGAAGAGGGGAAACAGCCCCGTCGCTATACCGGAGTGGTAGATCATGCCCAGAAAACCGTCGGATCCGGCCATACCGGCTACGGGTATGTTGGAAAGGAGGCCGCCGAAGCCGATGGGAATCAGCAACAGCGGCTCAAAGCCCTTTTTGATGGCCAGCCAGATCAGGACCAGACTCACAACAATCATCAAAATCTGTCCGGCAGTCATATTGACCACACCGGTAGATAACCACAAGGAATTAAGCATATCCCGAAAATTCACCTTAGCGCTCCTACGTCCTATTAATTAATGGCCACAAGCACCTGACCGGTGCTGACCTGATCCCCGACTGTGACCGCGATGGAAGCCACCTCGCCGGTAACCGGAGATTTGATCTCCGTCTCCATCTTCATCGCTTCCAGGAGCAGCAGCGTCTTACCGCTTTCCACCCTGTCACCGATATTCACCTTTATGCCGGTCACGGCTCCCGGCAACGGCGCTTTGACATCCGCCGCCTGACAGGTTGTAGCGGTGCTGCTTACAGCGTCTTTATCTATGCCTGCCCTGATGCCGATATCGTAGCTTCTACCGTTTATCAGTGCCTTGTTCCCATCCAACGATACAGGATAGTCCCTTCCGTTAACCGTCACGGTATAGCTGCCGGCACCCCTTTCGACATCGGCCTCAGCCTCATCTTTCTTCTTCCTGACACCGATATGAGCTTCACCCTTAAGAAAAGTCATGCCCTTATCCTTGCAGGTGGCGGCAATGAATATATTCTCATCCGTTTCCGGCAGTCCGTGCTCTCGCAGCATGGCCGAGGCTGCCTTCACTCCCTTTTGGGGATCAGCGTCGTTTATTTCCAGAGGATTCACAGTCGTGGGCTCCAGCCCAAGCTGCTCGGCGGCTATTGCCGCAATCTCCGGATCAGGAGACACAGGCGTGCGCCCGAAGTATCCCAGAACCATCTTGCCGTAACCGTCGGCAATCTTCTTCCACTGGCCGAACATGACGTTGTTGAAGGCCTGCTGAAAGTAGAACTGCGATACCGGCGTCACGGAAGTCCCAAAACCGCCCAGCCTGACGACTTCGCTCATGGCCTTTATAACCTCGGGATACCTGTCCAGGATATTGCTGTCCCGCATCATCTGGGTGTTGGCGGTCAGCGCCCCCCCGGGCATAGGTGAATAGATTATAAGCGGATCAACCGCCAGTGCCTCGGGCGGCATGAAATAATCCTGCAGGCACTCCTTGAACACCTCTTCCGCCTCCAGCACCTTGTCGATATCAACATCAAGGTGATACTCCGTTCCCCGCAGGGCATGCCACATGGTGATGATATCGGGCTGAGAGGTGCCGCCGGAAACCGGGGCCATAGCCAGATTGATGATATCGGCACCGGCATCTATAGCCGCTTTATACGCCAGCACGCTGGTGCCTGCGGTTTCATGCGTGTGAAAGCTTATCTCAATGCCGCGCGACAGCATAGCCCTGGCCTGCTTTATCGTCTCGTAGACCTTGGCAGGAGTCGAAGTCCCCGAAGCATCCTTGAAACAAACGGTGTGAAACGGGATATCGGCGTCCAGAATGTCCCTGAGCACCTGGATGTAGTAGTCAGGAGTATGCGCTCCTTCACACCCCGGCGGCAGTTCCATCATGGTTACGGTTATCTCATGCTTCAATCCGGCCTCTGCTATGCATCTGCCGCTGTAGGTCAGGTTGCGAACATCGTTAAGGGCATCGAAGTTGCGAATAGTGGTCATGCCGTGCTTCTTGAAAAGCTGCGCATGCAACCGGATGATATCGCTGCTCTGAGACTCCAATCCCACCACGTTGATGCCCCTGGCCAGCGTCTGCAGATCCGCATCCGGACCGGCAGCCTGCCTGAAGGCATCCATCATGGCAAAGGCATCCTCGTTGCAGTAAAAGTAGAGCGATTGGAAACGAGCCCCGCCCCCGGCTTCAAAATGCCTGATACCCGCATCCCTGGCAGCCTCCACCGCCGGCAGAAAATCCCGGGTCAGGACTCTGGCGCCGTATACCGACTGAAAGCCGTCCCGGAAAGACGTATCCATGATTCTTATCAATTTTTTGCTCATATTCTTTTACCTCTTGATTAAGTTCCAAGTTCAATGTTCACCGTTCCAAAGTTATCAAGCACAGAACTTGGGCCATCTGCCTGGAAACCTTGAACTTTGAACATCTGAACCTTTAACCCGTTTTTTATAGTGCATGAATTGCTGCAATGACAGCCGCTATTTCCTCATCCCGGACAGCGCCGGCACTCTCCGTCACAACCGGCGTCTCTTCCTGCGGCCGGCACTTTGCTACTGCCTGAATTACCCTGCCGGTAATGTCTATGACCCCGACCATGATGCCCAGAAAAGCAAACACCGTCGTCATGCCGATTACCGTAATTATCAACCCTGTTACAAGCATATCAAATCTCCTGCTATGACGTTCCTCTCACCGCCGTCGTCCGCAGCCAGCAACAGCGAACCGTCATCATTTATCCCCAGCGCGGTCCCGTATTCCGTTCCCTGAGCCGAATTCACGGCCATGCGGCAGCCTATATACGGGCTGCGACTCACATATTCATCTTTTACCGATAAAAAGCCGTCATGAAGAAAAGCATCATAGCCGGCAAAAAATTCGTCCAGAAGACAAAAAATAAAACCATCCCTGTCAATCTCTTTGTCCGTCAGCAGGTTAAGAGATGCCGCAGGCTGTCCGATGCCGGTTAGATCGTCCTGCGACATGTTGAGGTTAACCCCTACACCGAGCACCATGCCGACAAGGTCATTGCCGGACCAGGATGCCTCGCTGAGAATACCGGCCAGTTTGCGCCCGTTCACCAAAACGTCATTGGGCCATTTAATGCAAGCAACGACGTCATAACCGTCCAGAAGACGGCAAAGGACGATAGAAGCGTATTGCGTAATATTGGAAATACAGAACGGTGAACCGGGTTTCATCTGAGGCTTGAGAACGATAGTAAGATATGCGTTATCGCCGCTTTCCGATATCCATCTGCGATCTAGCCGCCCTCGTCCGGCGGTCTGTCGGGTAGCCGTGATGACCTGCCTGTCACTCAAGCCGGCGATATTCTTCAAAGCAAAACTATTGGTCGAATCCAACTCCGCAAAGGTCAGTATATTATGTTCGTAATCCATTTCACCACCGCCGTAAGGCGGTAAATCTCACCTGCGATTGTACTGGCAACTACATCCGTAAGCCGATGCGCCCGCCACGATAATACGAGTGTTCAAACGGCAAGCCCTTCTGAGGCCCATAGCATTATACCACAAACTTTATTATTGAAAAGGGCATAATGGCAACCTTGCTAACAGCGGGGAAAAATGCTAACTTTATCTCGGTAATATCTAAGATACGAGGCAAATATATTTACGAGAGGTAACCGGACATGTCGGATAGGTTGTTAACGGACAAGGCAGCCATAGTAACCGGAGCGGGACGAGGTATAGGCAAGGCTGTGGCCCTGGCTCTGGCACAAGAAGGAGCAGCGGTGACACTGGCAGCCAGAACGGACGGAGAGCTGATGGAACTGGCGCATGAGATAGAAAGCCTGGGAGGAAGAGCCCTGGCCTGCGCCACCGATGTTTCCGATGAGAAAGCCGTCCGCCGCCTGGTGGAGACCGCCGTTGCCTCCTTCGGGCGTCTGGATATAGTGGTAAACAACGCCGGCATCGGGATTTACGGCCCTCTTACCGGTATGACAGTGGAACAGTGGGACAGGGCTATGGCCGTCAACGTGCGCGGTCCGTTCCTGCTCTGCCGGGAAAGCATTCCCTATCTGCGCCTGCAGGAGCGTTCCTGTATAGTCAATATATCCTCAGTGGTCGGCGTCAAGGGATACGCCGGGCAATCCTTATACGGTGCTTCCAAACATGCCGTCATGGGAATGAGCAAAGCCCTGGCTAAAGAGGTGCAGAGCGACGGCATCCGCGTCCACGCCGTCTGCCCCGGAGGCGTGGATACCGCCATGGCCGGACAATCCCGTCCCGATCTGGACCGCTCCGTGCTCATGCAGCCGGAAGAGATAGCCGACGCCGTTCTCTTCCTGGTGACGCGCCGGGGCAAAGCGGTGATAGATGAGATACACCTGCACAGAGAAGCTTCCCCGCCCTGGGCCTGATTAACAGCCTTTAGGCCCTGGGCAACAATATCTCAAAAACCGTGCCTTCGCCCTGCCGGCTTTCAACACTGATATGTCCGTTATATTCCTTGACGATACCATAGACCATCGACATACCGAGACCGGTTCCTTTACCGACCTCCTTGGTAGTGAAGAACGGTTCAAAAACATGCTTTTTCGCCGCCTCATCCATTCCGGAACCGTTGTCGGATATCTCCAACCTGACATATTCCCCGGACTCTATGCCGGTAGAACCTGATTCTACCGGCTCCTGCCCGATAATGACGTTGGAAGTCCTTATGCTGAACTGCCCCTGATCGGTTTCAGATATGGCGTCCCGCGAATTCATGGCCATGTTCAGTACGATCTGTTCTATCTGCCCCTGCTCCATTCTGACAGGCCACAGCGAAGCATCGGGCGTAAAGGCTATGCTTATACCGTTACCGAGAGCCTGTTCAAGTATACGCAGAAGCTCTCCGATAACACCGTTGATATTGATCAGAACCGCATCAACCTTATGCACCCGGCTAAACGACATCAACTGCCTGACCAGAGTGGCACCCCTGTCAACCAGAGTAAGTATCTGCGTCATATTGGTTGCCATACCGCTGTCTTGCGGCAGTTTGCGTAGAGTCAACTGAGCATAGCCGCTGACACCGGCCATTATGTTGTTGAATTCATGCGCCACCCCGCCGGCCAGACGTCCCACCGTTTCCATCTTCTGGGTTTGAGCCAACTTAGCCTGCAACTCCGCCCGGACTTCATCAGCCTGCTTGCGCTCCGTAATGTCTTCAGCAAAGCCTAAAAATCTGGTTTCAGACAACCTGGTGGCCCTGACCTCGATCCATCGCCGCTCCTTATCCCTGGCAACTATGGGCAGTTCGACGGCAGCACTGCCATCCGTTTTTACTCTTTGAAAATGTTGCAGCCCGTCGTCCACTGCATCAGGCGACAATAAATCAGGAATACTCATCTTAAGCAACTCGGACGCATCATATCCCGTCAGTCTGCAGGCCGCCGGATTGGTTTGAATGTATCTGCCGTTTTCGTCGGCTATGAAGACACCGTGCGGCGCATTGTCGATATAGCTGCGGTACCGTTCCTCGCTCTGCCTGACTTCAAGGAGCAGCGCATCCCGTTCCGAGAGTGCCCGGGCAAGCTTGATATTGTTATGACTCATCGAGGAGATCATCGCAGACAGTTTGCCGTAAAACGCGGCAACCGTATCTATCTTCTCACGACTCCATCGCGGAACCCGGTCCAGAGCAGCCAGATACTCGGTTTCATCAAACCCGTATTGCCGTGCCATGCTTCGGAATAAAGCATAATCCAGTGTCTCATCCTCAAAGAAGAATTGCCCGAAGAAGAGATTGCCCATATGCTTGCCGCCTACAACGATGGGGATAGCGGCATCCCATAGATTATTCTTGCAACGATAGAGCTTGAAGTCTCCGCACGTCAGGCCACTGGAGAGAACAGTGTCGCTTTCCAGGCAATTTGCCAGTGTTTCACGGTGAACCCGATGGAATTTGATACAGATATCCTGCCAGCCGCAAGCTACCAGAACCCTTCCCGAGAGATCTATAACAGCTATCCCGATACCGGTAATCCGATAGTAATCATCCATTAGCGACTGCAGCGCCTGAGAGTCAATGATATCGGCAAGGTCCAGGGAACCCGTACCTCCATCGGGAGAAAGAATGGCATCGAGCTTCTTCCCGACAACTGCCTCACTCTCGGCCAGTCGCTGCTCAGCCAGCTTAAGGTCGGTGATATCCAGTGTATGAAAGCGCTCCTCGCTCTTGCACAGTTGCTCCTGCCGGCTATACCTGTCCTTACCAGCGCTCACGCTGTTCCCCCTTAGGCAATAATAAAAAGGCATGAGAAATATTCCTGATGTCTGCAGACTGCAGACCGTAGCGAATACTCATAGACTCCACTTTACTTATTCGCCGTCCGCCTTTTATCTCCTTGCCCGTTTATCCGCTTCCACGCTTATAGATCGGAGATATAGCCCGGTTTCCCGTTATTGATATAATTATTGTGCTTCTCCACCAATTCCCCCAAAAGGCATTACCGCATATATGCGCAGGTGAGACGGGTCAGTCTCTGGGACTGGAGTACGCGTTTACATGCGCCTGATTTTGATATATACTTCTGCATGTCAGCGCATAAAAAAGCTACTGTCATGGGGCTAATTTACCGTAGTTTCCAGTATAAATTCGCTTGAATCGGTTGATGAGAAATGATAGATAACAACTTATTTAATTCCGAATACATACATGATTCAGCATTCAACGATATAATAATTCCCGCTTCCACTTTAAGAGGTAAGGAATTCTATAAATGTTCATTTGGAAATTGTAATCTCAATGAAGCAAAGCTTGAGGACTGCACCTTTGAAGATTGCAACTTCAATAATTGCAACATGAGCGTAGTAAAATTAACGATGAGCAAATTTACAGATGTACGTTTCTATGAATCAAAGTTATTAGGCGTGAATTGGACAGAAGCAAAGGCTCTAAGCAGATTGGAATTTCGCAAGTGTAAGTTAAATCATTCCGCCTTCTTTGGATTAAGCTTGAGATCAATTGTCATTGAAGAGTGTATAGCGAATGAAGTTGATTTTATGGATACAAACCTCTGTAGATCAAATTGTACTATGACTGATTTCCAAGGCAGTAAGTTTAGAAATACGGATTTATCATTTGCTGATTTCACTGGAGCAAGGAATTACGATATTAACCCTAACTATAATAAGATAAAGAAAGCGGTTTTCAGTGTACCGGAAGTATTTACCTTACTTCAATGCCATGACATTGTCATCAGATAATGTATAGCCGTTAAACGACGGCATCCGTGTTCACGCCGTCTGCCCCGGGAAGCTTCTCCGCCCCGGGCCTAATCCACAGCCAGAGTGATCAGCACTATTTCCGGGCAGCAGAAAAATCTGAGCGGAGCCAACCATGTCCCCACGCCTCTGCTGACATAAAGAGGACCGTGATCCGTGCGATATAATCCCTGCTGGTAAACACCCGAGCCTTCCGGCAGCGCCAGTGCTCCCTTAAAAGGCAGTCTTATCTGGCCATAATAGCGCCTTTACCGTAATTCAACTATAACGGCTGATCAGGCAATAGCCTGCCATGACGCCGATGGCGCCACCACGAAGGATGAAAAAGGGGTAATGCAGAATATCTATCTTTAGCAACCGGAGGAAGGAGAGCGGTTTCTTCTTAGTGCCAAGAGCCTGTGCAATA
>JAQVUQ010000539.1 GCA_028699365.1 bacterium
GCAGGCAAAGAGTGGGAGCCCCGCTTCACCTATCACGGTTTTCAGTATATTCAGGTGACAGGCCTGTCCGACAGGTCGGGGATAGAAGACCTGCGCGGGCAGGTGGTCCATACCGCCGTCTGTCCCGTCGGCAGCTTCACCTGCTCCAGCGAACAGCTCAATAAGACCTGGGCCAACACTTGTCGCTCGCACCTGAGCAACCTGCACGGCTATCCCACCGACTGCCCTCATCGGGAGAAGAACGGCTGGACAGGCGATGCCCATCTGGCCGCCGAAGAAGGCATCTATAATTTCGACATGGCTACCACCTATGCCAAATGGATGGAAGATTTCCAGGATGAGCAGCAGCCGGGCGGAGAACTGCCCGGTATCGTTCCTACCGGCGGCTGGGGCTATGAATGGGGCAACGGACCTGCCTGGGACAGCGCCTACATTCAGATTCCCTGGTATCTCTATCTTTACTACGGCGATACACGTGTGCTTGAGAGGCATTACCCCAATATGCGCCGGTATGTGGATTACCTGACCGGAAAGGCCAGAGACGGCATAGTCGATATCGGCCTGGGAGATTGGTGTCCGGCCGCCACGGAGACTCCGATAGAGGTGACCTCCACCGGCTACTATTACAGTGATACGAATATCGTAGCCAGGACGGCAGCTCTGCTGGGAAAGATGGAGGATGCGGAGAAATATGCCGCTCTGGCTGCTGAAATACGGCGCGCTTTCAACAGAGAGTTCTTCGATAAAGCGACAGGGCTGTATGCCAACGGCAGCCAGACGGCCCAGAGCTGTGCCCTCTATCATCACCTGACGGAAACGGAGCACTGCGATATCGTGCTGCAGAGGCTGATCGAGGATATAGAGAAGAAGGATTGGCACCTGGATACCGGCATACTCGGCGCCAAGTATGTCATGAACGTTCTGACCGATTATGACAGAGCCGATATCGCCTACCGGATAGCCACCCAAAAGACGTATCCCGGCTTGGGGTACTGGATAGAGCAGGGAGCCACCACCCTCTGGGAGAGGTGGGACGGAGAGTATTCCCGCAACCATATCATGTTTGGAGACATCGCCGCCTGGATGTACAAGACACTGGCAGGCATCAACCCCGATCCCGATAAGCCGGGCTTTGAGAACATCGTTGTCAAACCCCATCCCGTGGACGACCTGACCTTTGCCGAGGCCACGTATGATTCCATCAGAGGCAGGATCCGCAGCCGGTGGGAGAGGACCGGGGATGGTCTGGAACTGCAGTTAACTATCCCGGTCAACGCCACTGCCACGGTTCATCTGCCGTTCCCGGACGCTTGCGGTATCAAGGTACGCGTCGGGAATACCGGAACGCCTGTCCCTGCGGGTCAAGCAGAAGGGATGGAGTATCTGGGTAGAAGGCAGGGGCGTATTATCTATTCCATCAGTTCAGGGAATTATTTGTTTGTAGAATATTAGCATGGTTGTTCAAAACATAAAGCGTTTCTAAAATCGACCCTTGTGTTGTACAATTTTATGTAGCTTTGAAGCCTGAAATCTGAGCCAGCCCAAGATCACCTGCGGGTTGGAAACCGCTGTTTCGAAAGAGTTCTTATTGAGACAATTCAAAGAGGTAATTGCATGTCTAAAACTGGTGAAAAATAACGTTCCCTGTAGAATCTGTTAATTTGCAGAAGAACAAAAGAAACAGGGAGGGGTTACATGCACAAGATAGCACAAATCTGGGAGCAAATACAAGGGTCACTCTTTTCGCGGCTGGAAGAAATATTTGAAGAGCCGCTGATAGAGAAGACAAGGCAGCTTAGTCAGACACCTGAAGATGCGCTCTTGGAGACACCGATCCGGTGTGACGTAGGTAAGAAGAAAGATGCCAAGGGGAACACGTATAAATGGATCGGTTGGAAAGCGCACATGGATTTCGGCGACGGGGGGTGCCACTGACAGTAGTCGCGACGGCGGCATTGGTTCACGATAGTAGATTTAAGAGAGAAAGACAGCCGCCGAAAAGGTGGCCTGGATTCTTGTACCCAAATCCGGGAGTAGGAGAGTGTTTAACCGTCATCACTTGGGATGAAGAATGGTATGTCTGTCTAATTGGGCCGGTTTGAACAAAAAGGGCGCGTTTGAGTCATGCAAAGACGGACTTTTGCAAAAGGCTCCAAAGGCTTGACTTTATATTATTCAATGGTATTATAATAGTAATAATAGTAACAATGGTAATTATGTGAGATGATAGAGCATGAAAGAAACGAGACAACTAAAAAGAGACGATTCGACTCCTCTTTATATTCAATTAAAGAATATAATTAAGGATGATATATTAAGCGAAAAACTGCTTTCTGGAGACAAGCTCCCTGATCTTAAATCCTTATGCCAAATATATGGGATAGGCTTAGTTACAGCAAGGCAGGCGATTACTGAGTTGGTAAATGAAGGTCTTATTTACAGGAGACCATGGCATGGAACATTTGTTAATGTCAATGTAAGAGATACATCGACTTTTAGGGACAGGCTGAAAATTGTTGCTTTTGTTGCGCCAAATGTTACAGATTTGGTGATTACAGGGACGATCTACGGGGTGGAAAGAATCTGTCGTGATAAGGGGTACCACCTTCTGTTTTGTAACTCTGAAAATAATTAT
>JAQVUQ010000540.1 GCA_028699365.1 bacterium
CTTCTCGTATCTGCTCTTCTTGTTGATTCCTTACATATTTTTTGATCGTTTCTTTATCCAACCCTACTGTTGTTGCAAAATATCCTCTCGCCCAGATATGCATCCCCCAATATCTCTTCGTCAATTCAGGGAACTCTCTCCTTAACCGCTCTGCACTCTTTCCCTTCAATATCTGCATCACATGCGACACCGAATGTTTCGGCGGGATATCTACATACAGGTGTATATGATCCGGGCATATCGCTCCTTCTATTAACGTTACTTCCATCCACTCGCATAACTCCCTGATTATCTCTTTCAATCGCGGCTTTATGTCCGCTACCAATATCTGATATCTATATTTCGGCACCCATACCAGATGATACTCACACCTATATACGCTATGACTCAACTTCCGATAGTTTTCCATAACTCTTACATTACTATACTCTTTTTCCCTCGGCAACCTTGTTGCCGAGAATAAGGTGTGGGGCCTTCGCCCCCACGCCCCACCACTAACAATGTTAGTGGATTAGTCTATGATTTAAGATCGACAAGCCTGATCGTTTTCACTGATAGCTCATCGGGATATATCCTTACTATATTGATCCCAACGCTTTCCGCTTCGTTGGTAAGACTGAATGAAACAGCAGGAGCAGCTATAAATTTTGTTCCGGCATATTCCCTGCTTATTGCTTTATGGCAGTGACCGCAAAGATAAGCAGTAACCTTAAACTGTGACAGGAAATACAATTGCTCTTCTCCGGCAGGCAATCCAACTGTCCAGTAGTGTGTATCCGACAATGCCTCCTCGGGATTTTCAAGAAAGAGAGGATAATGAGCAAAAAGAAGGGTTTTCTCCTCCATAGGAATATCCTGTAAAACTCTCACAAGCCACTCTCTCTGCTCGCGTTCTTCAGAGAAATTACTGTTAAGAAGCACGTTATTCAGACCCAGCAGATGAACACTATTCATCTCGTAATACCAACGATCACTTCCCAACATTTCCTTATAAGCAGACAACCGCTCTATCGAAAGGCTATTCCCGAGGCCTGGTTTATTCCCGATATCATGGTTACCTGGAACATAAAGAACAGGTGTGTTAACTTTATTGATGTAATCCTTGAATAGTTGAAATTCACTCCTTACCAGCCCTTTTCGACCGTCAACCAGATCACCGGTAATAACCATAACATCCGGTTTAAAGGCATTAACATAATCAGCTACTAATGCAAAGTTATTCAAACATGCCTGTCTATCCGGGGCAAGAAGCACATCGCTGCAATGAATTAAAGTCAGCAGGGGTCTATCATTGTCACTATTTCTTTGTGAAGAAGCATAATTAAGGCCTTTTGTTACATGGTGGCTAGGCGACTGTCTTTGGGCCTCATTATCAGCCATTACCTGGCTATAATTTCTTTCATTAATAGAGCTATACATAAAACCATCCACCTATTATATAGATCTTTCACTTACCATGTGGGCAATTCTGGCAGATATTTGTAAGAACGCTTGTGCACCATGGTATAATGCATTTTAGTTGCAGATTGCATAATGATAATTTACCGGCGAAGTAACCAGATGCTTGCTCTTCGCTTCGACATGAACAACGTAATGATTCCTTCCCTGAAGAGGGGCTTCATCTCTCCAATTCAAACCGTATCTTAAGTTACCTTCATCGTGATAAATCTTCACTCCATTTCGATATATAGTTATTATCATATCTTCCTCCCCGTAAACGAGCGCCAGTTTAATAGCTGGTAGCTCCATTGTCTCAATATATTTCCTGGAGGGAATGGGCTTCATACTCTCTATACATAAGTCTCCATAGGCCATATAGCTTTGTCTTTTATTCCAAGCGTCCATCAAGGTTTCCCTATTAAGCTCTTCTTGGACATAGAGATAAGTAGAAGGGACTACCTTAGTTTCCGACGAAAGCAATCTCAAACAGCTTTCAGCGTTATCCACACCCGCGCAGCACCCCATAAGAGCAGAAGCCGGACTAGAAAGGTATCCAAGATATATTTCAAGATCGTTCTCCAAAGAAGGTAGACTACCTATCGTACATAATTCCAAATAATCGATTTGAAAAAGGGAATCAAGCGATAATGGAGGAGGACCAGCAAATAGCGAATTGACGGACAGATGAGGATGATTCAATGTAAGAGACACATTATGTTCGTGCGCTTCCGTAATGAACCGATCCACCTCTTTAGTATACGAAGCAGCTAAAGCTCGGCTCTCTGGCAAATCGAGTTGCGGCAAATAATCCATAATAGGAACGCAAGAATGGTGTTCATGCCTTCGGTTGAATGGCGGAAACATCAAGTGTGTTTCCGGAGCAGGAATAAGAATAGCACTGCCGTATTCGCTTACCGAGAGACAGGCTTCTTTATAATCCTCATACTCCCTGACATCCACGCCCCAATAATCATTGCCGTCTTTATCCCCATGATCGCCGGCACAAAATGCAAAGCCGGCACCTAATCCGTTTAGTTCTTCGACTAACATCTCAGGAGTTATTCCCTGTCCTGCCGGATAACGAAAACTGGTATGCAAATGAGTATAACCCTTATGCCATATTCCCATAATCAACCCTTGCTCCTCACTGCAACTTGATGATAAGATCAGCAATTTTGCGACGATAAGTATCAT
>JAQVUQ010000541.1 GCA_028699365.1 bacterium
ACCCTGGCAGTGGGGCTGATCTTTGCTGCCGGTGTCTTCCTGGCTTATCTGGGTATCGGTTGGGGCATATTCAAAGCCATCAGATCCTACGCCTTCGATAACTCTCTGGGCAGAACTCTCAACATCGTTATAGGCAGCCTCAGTCTGATCGCCGCCGTCTACAGCTTCAGGGATTACCGGGCTGCAGCCCAAGGCAGGCTGGAAGACATAGCACTAAAGCTGCCCAAACCTTTGCAGCGACTGAAGCAGAGCGTGCTGCGGACCCAGTTAAAGAAGGCATACCTCTTTCCCGCCGTCTTCCTGGCCGGACTGGCTGTCTCTCTGCTGGAGTTGGCCTGCACCGGGCAGATATATCTGCCCACCCTGGCTATGATAGCCTCTACTCCGGGCAAGGCAAGCAGCGCCTACGGCTATCTGTTGCTCTACTCCGCCATGTTCATAACCCCGCTGCTGGTGTTGACGCTGCTGGTGAGCCTGGGCGGTTCCGCCCTGCGCCTGGCCGATTGGGGAAGGAGAGCCGTGCCTGCCTCCAAATTAGCGCTGGCTATGGTATTCCTGCTCATGGGCGCCTGGCTGGTATTGTCTTCGCTTCTTTAGGAGTTTGCGGCAAACACGGTTCTATTGCTTCTCTCCTGCGTGGGAATAAATTATGCGGATAACCGATTCAGAGGTGAGAAGATGGCCAAAATCGGTCTGGCATTGAGCGGGGGAGGGGCTCTGGGAGTAGCCCATATAGGCATGCTGCGCGAATTGGATCGCCATGGGATACGGCCGGAGTTTATCTGTGGAACATCCGCCGGTGCCATCATAGGTCTCCTTTACGCCGCATCCGGTCTGCCGGGAATTGAGGGTTTCCTTGCAGATATGGAGAACGAAGGCCTCTTCAAGTCCAGAAGCATGATCCTGGCCGGACCAGAGAATTGGCTCATAAATTTAAAACACGTCCTGCATCGTCATGTGGCGGCGGACAGCTTTGATGACTTCAAGACCAATTTCAATTGTGTTGCCACCGATATAGTTACCGGAGAGATGGTAGTTCTTAATGAGGGGAATCCTATAGACGCTGTGCTGGTATCCGCATCCTTCCCGGGTATCTTTCCCGTTCGCCGGATGGAAGAACGCCTGCTTGTGGACGGAGGCATTGTCAGGAACGTCCCGGGCGATGTCCTGAGAGAGAGTGGAGCGGATTTTGTCATCGGTTCGCTTCTCTACAGTCCTTCGCTGATCCGCAGTGGAGAGAGACCGTCTCCTCCGGGACGGCTGCGGGCGGCGTTGCGTACGGTAGAGATTATGCAGGTCGAGTTGAGCCGTGAGCAGATGGATATGTGCGATTTCTGTTTTATGCCGCCGCTGGAGACGTTCTCATGGGTAGACGTTCGTCGTTTGAGGCAGATATACGACATAGGTTGCGAGTATGCCGCTTCCGAGATAAATCGTTTGGTTGATATCCTTAAACACTTATGAATGATATGCCTCTGTGCCGTGACGGCCGTATGTGGTTCATCGTTTCAAAACCGTATGATATAATAGCCGGGTAAACAGATTAAGTTCATGGAGGAGGTGCTGGTGGCTATGCATATAGCGCCTACGGAGATTCTGGAGATAGCCATGACTATCGAAACTAACGGTGCCGTATTCTATCGACGTGCCGCCGATAATACCGATGATCCCGAGATACGGGAACTATGCCTGCGTCTGGCCGAGGAAGAGGATGATCACATGGTCAGATTCAACCGGATCTACGGCAGTGAGGGCATACCGCTTGATCTTTACGAGGGCAATAGGGAGGCGCATGCCTATATCCGTGCATTGGCATCGTCGGAGGTTTATGACGGTGACGCTCATCTGGATCTCTCCGCACCGGATAAATTGCTCAGCACCGCTATCACTCTGGAAAAAGAGAGCCTGCTCTACTACCAGCATCTCAAGGCCGGCACGGCACAGGAAGAGAATCGCGAGTTGCTGGAGGAGATAATAGCCGAAGAACGCAACCATATTATTGAGCTTACAGCACAGCTTGACAGGATAAGGAAATCATGAAGAATGAAATGAAGCTTAAAGTCATCGCCTGCGGGGTGTTGGCGCGAGAGCTTTACCGCATTGCCGCCGATGCAAAGAATGTAATCGATATCCAACTCCTGCCGCAGGGACTGCATAACGAGCCGGATAAACTGAGGCAGCGGGTGCAGCGGGAGATAGACATCTTGCCGGAAGACGGCATAGAATACGATGCCGTTCTTCTGGGCTACTGCCTCTGTTCCAACGGCCTGGCAGGGATCGCTGCACGGAATATTCCCCTTGTCGTGCCGCGCGGTCATGATTGCATCACCATTCTGCTGGGTTCCAAAGAGACCTACAGAGATTATTTCGATACTCACGGCGGGGTGTACTGGTACTCCCCGGGGTGGATAGAGCGCTCCATTCAGCCCGGCAAAGAGAGATACGAGAAAACGCTGCAGCAATATATAGACAAATACGGTGAGGATAACGCTCACTATCTCATGGAGATGGAGAACAACTGGTACAAAGAGTATTCTCTGGCAACTTATGTAGACTGGGACGCGCCCGGCTCGGAGGAGCACAAGCGTTATACCAGGGAGTGTGCCGCTTATCTCAATTGGGATTATGACGA
>JAQVUQ010000057.1 GCA_028699365.1 bacterium
CCGACGCTCTTCCGATCTGTTCTGTCGCCGATGACCGCATCCGGACCTACCACCGCATACGGGCCTATCTCGACATCCTGTCCCAATTCAGCCCCGGGATCTACTACAGCCAGCTTATCTATTTTCAGCATTATCTTTCACACCTTCCGTCTCGGACAGCTTTATAGTCTCGAGAATTCGGCAGGCAAGAGCCACGGCCCGGCCGCCCTCCTGCCCGGATACCAACGGTTTGTCACCGCTACGGACGCATCGGAGAAACTGCAGCAGTTCCTCCTTCAAAGGTTCCGCCTCCCTGACAGGTATACTCTCCGATGATCCGCCCCTGTGCATAAAGAGCTTCTGTCCCGGACAGTCCACTTCCAGACAGCCGTCCTCAAGAGTAATCTCCAATCGTCTGCTCACCCTGGAAGAGAGCCTGCTGGCGGTCACGCTGCATAAAGGGCCGCCGTCGAAAGAGAGAGTCGCCTGCACCAGATCCTCAAAGGGCGTTATCCTGCTCACACCTGCAGCATGCAGCGCATACCCGGCATTGCCGGCAAAGGCCAGCATCAGGTCCAGATCGTGTATCATGGCATCCATGACCACCCCTACATCCGCAATACGCGGATTGTGGGAAAAGAGCCTCTGTGCCTGGATAAACACCGGCCGGTTTACAGCCGCAATCTCCAGAGCGGAGGCAACAGCCGGATTGAACCGTTCCACATGTCCTATCTGCAACCGCAGCCCTTTGTTCTCCGCCAGCAGCGTCAGTTCCCCGGCCTCGTCAGGGTCCAGAACGAAAGGCTTCTCCATCATGACATGAAGCCCTCTCTCCAGAGCCTGACGGCAAACGGCGGCATGGTATGCCGCCGGCACGACAATGGCCACGGCTTCGGCCAGGCCCATGAGTTCATCCATGGAAGTCACAGCCGGAACGGCAAAGCTTCCGCCCAGAGCGGCGGCCTTGTCCGCATCAGCATCCATTATGCCCACGACCTCGGCCGCAGGAAGAGACGACAGTATCCGGGCGTAATTGCGCCCGAAATGTCCGGCTCCGATTATGCCTATTCTAACCGGTTGCATTGAGATAATACCCTCGGCATATCAATTAACCTTTATTCGGAGGCCAATCTCCGACCACTTCGATTATCCTGTCTATCTCCCGCTTTTCCAGCAAAGGATGGACGGGAAGAGATACTACTTGAGAGGATAGATCCTCTGCCACCGGGCAACGGCAGTCACCGTAGCCCAGTTCCTCGTACAGCGGCTGGCGATAAGACGGTCGCGGATAAAAGAGGCCGTAGCCTATGCCCTCTCTCTCCAAATGCTTCAGCAGATCGTCCCTGCCTTCCGGCACTTTGATCGTATACTGATTGAAAGCATGGCAGCAGCCCTCCGGCACCCTGGGAGCGACCACGCCGGAAAGGCCGGCCAGGCCCTGTGTCAGGCCGGCGGCGTTGGCGGATCTGGCGTTTATGAAATCATCCAGATCCTCCAGTTGGGTAGAACCGATGACGGCGGCAATATTGGTCATGCGATAGTTGTAGCCCAGGACTTCATGCTGATAGCGCACGGCCGAACCGTGATTCACCAGTAACCGGCAGCGCTCTGCCAGCTCTTTGTCCGAGGTCAGGACCATACCACCCTCGCCGCAGGTCATGTTCTTGGTAGGATAGAAACTAAAGGCCGAAAGCAGGCCGATACTCCCCACCATCTTTCCCTTATACGATGCCCCGTGTGCCTGGGCACAATCCTCGATAACGGTCAGGCCGTATTCGGCCGCCACATCGAGTATGGCATCCATATCGCAAGGCAGACCGAAGAGATGGACCACCAGCACGGCCTTGGCCCCGGGGTGCTCTTCAGCCGCTCGGCGAACCGCCTGGGCATCCAGGTTGTAGGTATCCGGATCGACATCGGCGAAGACGGCCCTGGCTCCACAGTAGAGCACGGCATTGCTGGTGGCGATAAATGTAAACGGAGTGGTGATGACTTCATCTCCCGGACCTATGCCGGCAGCCAGCAGCGCCACATGCAGCGCCGTCGTCCCGGAGGAGGTGGCAATGCCTTCTGCGGCACCTGTATACCCGGCAAAAGCCTGCTCAAAGTTGCGCACCTCGGTTCCCGAAGCGATAAAGCCGCTTCCAAGAACGTCCATTACCCGGGCTTTGGTTCTCTCCGATATATTGGGTCTGGCTATAGGAATGGAGATTTCAGGCATTTGCTTCTCCATCTTCAACCAGGGCAAAGATAAGCTCTCCCTCGGCGGCAACCTGTCCATCAACTTTGGCTTCAACCCAGACTTTGCCGATATTGCCCCTGTTCTTGAGTAGAGTCACCTCGGTAACCATCTGATCTCCGGGCAGAACGGTACGTCTGAAGCGTATCTTATCCATACCGCCGAAGTAAGCCAGCTTCCCTTCGTTCCCGGTCATGGACAGCAACAGAACACCGCCCACCTGAGCCATGGCCTCGACCACCAGCACGCCGGGCATGACGGGATGTCCGGGGAAATGACCGTTGAAGAAATCCTCATTGACGGTAACGTTTTTGATTCCCATCGCTCTCTTGCCGGGCTCGAGTTCCATTATCCGGTCTACGAGAAGAAAGGGATAACGGTGAGGCAATATCCTCTTAATGGCATTGATATCAAGCAACAAACTCACTCCTCTCCATAAAAGCTACAGCCATCTCCACGTGTTGAAAATGGCCGGATTTTATTCCGACAAAGGTGGCCAGGGGCACTCCACCCAGCAGGGCCAGATCTCCAATCATATCAAGCAGCTTATGCCTGGCCGGCTCATCGGCAAACCTCAGCGGGACCGAACACCCCTCGGGGCCGAATATCAGAGCGTTGTCAAGACTCCCCCCCAGGGCCAGCCCCTGCCTGAGCAGCGCCTCCACCTCTTCCCGAAAGCCGAAGGTTCTGGCCGGAGCCACCTGCTCCGCCAGGGCGGGATCGTCATAATCGACGGCCACCCGCTGCGCCCCGATATAGGGGAAGTTGACCAGCACTTCCAGGCTGTATTCAACAGCAGGGAAGGCGCACATAACCGCTTCACCCGAAACAAGCCATACAGGCTCGGTTAGCCGAAGAACTCTTCGTGCCGCATCCAGGTCGCGGATAGATGCCTGCCGCAACAATCCGATAAAGGGAAGTGCACTGCCGTCAAGTATGGGAATCTCTTCACCGTCCAGCTCGACGGTGAGATTATCTATTCCCAATATGCTCAGCGCGGCTAAAAGGTGCTCCACCGTCGCCACCCTGGCGCCATCCCGCTCCAGAGTAGTTCCTCTGCGAGTGGATGAAACGAAAGAGTACGAAGCCGGGACCGCCTTCCCCCCAAGATCGATCCGCACAAAATTAATCCCGCTGCCTTCGCAAGCGGGGTTAAAGGTAGCTCTTACCATCCGGCCTGTATGAATGCCTATACCCTCAACGCATACGGGCCTGACGATAGTTCTTTGAGAGTACATGGCAAGATTATAGCATACGCCCGTAAGAGCTGTAAACCGGCTTTGGGCTTAACTTCACAGCTTTATAGCTGTTATGGGCGCATAGGACTTATCACAGTCTCTCGATCTTAAACTTATCACAGGTGGTGGATTTCCAGGTCGCGCCACTTCTTACAAAGGTACTCAGCAACTAGACGGCGGTGACAATGATCAGGCGTAGCCTCACTGCACAACAAACAGCCGCCCTCTATTAACTTCTTATCAAGCATTGCCTCCACATGGCGTGCGGACATTAAAGCTAAAAACTGTTCCTCATAAACAGACCAATCACCAGAATTTTTCTTATATGCATCGAGAATGTCTTGAGTAGGAGTCAATTCGGGTAAATGAACATAACCTATATTACAAATCTGGCTGAGAAAAAATTTTAAATCATTCTTTTTTGTGAAACCGGCGAGCTGTGATACATTATTTAGCCGTACATCCACAATGCGCTTAAGGCCAGGCTGTCTGAGGCAATAAAAAAACTGCTCAGCGCTTTTCTTAGTGAAGCCAATGGTAAATACCTTCATAGAGCAGCGATCCTCTTAACTTTATTCATGCTTTCATCTTTGTAGGCAACACGATCCCCTTGGATTGAATAAGCTTTCGCGACAAACTCCTCACGCTCCCTGAACAAATCACCAGCAGGAAGTTTACACGCTACCAACAAACGTGATTCCATGTCCTGATGCCTTTCAAGAGAGCCATTAGCTTGGATATGGCTGATCAGAACACCTTTTTCACAAAGCTTGCGTGCTACCAATAATGCTCGATGACAAACAAGTGGATCTTTTTCTGCACACATGAGCACAATCCGATAACGATCCATGCCTCGCATTATACGCTTAATTCCCTCTGCAAAGCTTGGCTCTTGTGCTAACCTATCATATTGGACCTTACCTTGCTCATAGCACGCATAATTCTTACTTCGTGCTCCCAGTTCATCACCAAGAAAAACATAAGCGATGCCGGCATCAGTCAGAGCGCTCTTAATTGCATCCTTTGAATATTGAGTCGCATAGCGACTATACGGATGCGATCGAACATCGCCAAGAGCCGTAATGTCATGCTTTCGAAGCAATTCGATAAAAGTTTGAATATTGTGATTTGAGTGACCGATAGTATATATCATGGTCTTCACCCGAATCGCTCTTGATAAAGCACAGCAGCTATCAGTTTATAGAAAAAGCCTTGGTAGGGATCACTTAAACTGACGCATATCACCGGGCGCTGTATTTCATATTGTCCATCCGGCTGATTAAGATAGCTACTCTTTACAACTGGGTCAGTTATATCCATACGATAAATGGTATCACGGTAAATAACTTCGCCTCTTACAGCACGTTTAGAATCAGAATACTCAGGTGCTTTGCGGCCCACTAAAAGTCGTAAAGAATCAACAGCAATAAGATACAGTGATATACCATTTTCCTGTCCAATAGCAATACGGTTGTTGAAACCGGAATAGCTTCCTGCACCAACACCCCACAGTGTATTCGGATTATCCAACCAATCTCCTATGTCTTTCCAAGCAAGTTTTCCTTGGTTTACCCAATAACGTTCAGTATCAATCAAATGATTTTCGCATTGGTGGGATAAAGGTTGAGAGCACTTACATTGTATCTGAAAAATATCGAGCAATTGAGGCTCTTGCCCATTTTCATAACAATATTCTTCTTCGGAAACTTCATGCGTAGACCGATTACTGACTGGACGCACCCATTCACCTGGTTCGCCATTTCGCCATTCTTTGCCCGCAATACAGCGCCCGGAAGTCTTTCGGGAGTTTGCGAAACATACGATAGTCTTGATGTATTTCACAAAAACCGTCTCCATGCAGATAATTCTATCAATCGTTTTTATTGCAACCTATCTGACAATAATCATACCACCGCAAAAGCCTATCTGCAAATCGCCCATGCTCTCCGTCCATATAGTTTTATACGCTCGTCTATACAACTTCCCAGGCAACTATTCTAAAATATCGAATAGTTGCCTGGAAATACAACTTCCTATCAGTGTTTTAACATAGCATCGCCGAAAGAAGAAAAAAACATCTGATCAATAGCCAAAACACAGACTACTTATCCCCCTACTTCTCCTTCTTGCCGGTTATCTCATCAAGCCTGGTCTGCAGCTTTCGGAGCGCCTTGGCCATCTCGGGAAGCTTGCGAAGGTAGGCCTGGATTCTCATCTGCTCGTGATGCGGTCTGGCCGGATATCCGGAAACGAAAGAACCTTCCTCCAGATCGCTGATGACGCCGGAGTGCGCTCCCACGATGGTATCCGCACCGATGCTGGTATGGTCCTTGACGCCCACCTGCCCGGCAAGGATGACCCGGTTGCCTATCTTGACGCTGCCGGAGATGCCCACCTGGGCTACGACTATGCTCTTCTCCCCGACATTGACGTTATGGCCTATATGAACCAGGTTGTCTATCTTGGTGCCGTCTTTGATGATGGTGGCCCCGGTAGTGGCTCTGTCTATGGTGACGTTGGCGCCTATCTCCACGTAATCCTCGATTATCACCGTGCCTATCTGCGGCACCTTGTAATGGTAATTGCTGGACTTGACATACCCGAAACCGTCGCTGCCGATAACCGCACCGGCATGTATAATGACCTTTTTGCCGATGCTTATCTGGCTGTAGATGGTGACGTTGGGATAAATTATGGTGTAACTGCCTATTTTGACGTTATCGCCGATATGGACGCCGGGATATATGACCACCTTGTCGCCGAGCGTAACATTCTTTCCGATATAGACGTTGGCCTGAATCGATACATCTCCCGGGGCATTGAAATTGTCTCCGACGACCGCGGTGGGATGGATGCCGGCCGGAGCCTCATCCTTCCAGGCGAAGACTTTCAATATTTTGGCAAAAGCCAGACGGGGATTTTCGACCAGAAGAAGCGGCTTGCCGTCGACCTGCGATCCCGCGGGAGCGATAACGGCGGAGGCGGCCGACGAGATGGCCCTATCCAGTATTCCGGGGTTCTCCGCCCAGGTAAGATGGCCCTCTTCAGCGTTCTCTACAGCGGTCACACCGCCAACCGCCACATCGCTGCCGGCTACGACGCCGTTGACCACCTCAGCCAGTTCCGAAAGCCTTTTCATCATGGTTTCATTGCCTTCCCTTCATTAAAATATCGGCCGCTTCAGCCGTAAGATCCGCACAATTATGCAACGGTATGGCTCCACCTATGACTATAGTCAGACCGTTCTCCGCAGCCAGTGCCGAGGATATCGTTCTCAGGGCTCCATCGTTATAGACGCCCTGCCTCTTATCGGCCAGAGCCGCATTCAGCAAGCGCCGTCCGGCATCTCCATCCATTGAACGATGTCTCAATCTACCGCTCAGATTCTTCTCATCTTTATCCCAGGCCGGAAGATGTACTGCACTCCAGTCCGGAACAGGGCGGGGCACATGAAGCTTGTCGACGCCTCTGTTCCGTTCCGATCGAAGCCCATCGGCCATCCCGGAGGCCTCCGACGACAAGCGAACCTTTATCTCATCCTGCAGCGATTTCTTATAGCTCTCCATCTCGGCAGACAGCCTGTCGCGCCTGTCGGACAGTTCACGGCTGAGATCGCCTCGGAGGCTATCCAGGCGGGCATTGAGTCCGTCACGTTCTTCCGGAAGCGCGTATAGAGTTTTCAACTCGGCATTGATTATCTTCAGATGCAGATCGGACAGAACCGGATCCCTGTCGGAGAAAAGCTCCGCCTCTCGAGCGGCATACCTTTCCCTGAAACGGACATCGGCTGTCTGAGCCAGGGATTTTGCCATGGAGGAAAGTTTCTCGCCGATCAGGATTCTTTCCTCGTCCTGATATTCTGCGTTATGAACATCCTTCAACAAGCCCCAGACATCCATTCCGGGAGACGGAGATCCTGACAAACCGGCCAGAAAGCCGCCGGCATACCCGGCTATTCCCTTACTTCCTTCCGCTCCGGTCCCGACGGCAAGCGCCTGGGCCGGAGTATACGCCGGAAGACCCAGCCCCTGCAGGCGGGACAGGCTTATCGCGCCCACTGACGGTTTTTCGCCATGTATATACCCGGCTGCACCGGCTACTGCCATACAGACCGCCAAAGCCGCGATTTTAACCCAACCTGCTTTTCTCAAGCAAAGCTCCTCAACCATATAAGTCTGAAGACTGAAGGCTGAAGACTGAAGTAGTTTACGCTCAGGCATACTCTTTTTGTCTTTAAACTATCTCAGACTACTTCTCATTCTTAAGGCTATCAGGTTATGCTTGAGCATTCTCCTTCAGCCTTCAGACTATCTACCTTCAGCCTGTTTTAGCCGAGTTTACTCGGCTAAAACATCTGCCCGATGCTGAAGTGAACGCGTCCACCGGCTTCGCCGATACCGTAATCCAATCGTATCGGGCCTATCGGTGTTTCCACTCTGATACCGGCTCCATAGCCCAATTTTATATCCCCTTCATCCGCCAGGGGCACCGTTTGTCCCCAAACCTTACCGGCATCGACAAAGAGCACACCAGCCAGGTTCTTATTCACAGGCACCCTGTACTCCGCCGTAGCCGACAGCACATTATTGCCGCGAAGAGAATCCTCCTCAAAGCCGCGCAGAGTAAAAGCGCCTCCCAGCGTAAACTGCTCGTAGGTCGGTATATCTCCCGTTCCAAGGCCGGCGTTGAACCGCAAGGCCAGAACATGGTTTTGACGGCTCAACCGGATATACCGTCTGCCGTCCAGGATATATTTATTAAAATCGAAATCTCCTCCCAGCCATCCTCCGGCCTTCATGGCGGAAAAGCTGACTCTGGAACCGGAGGTAGCGCTGGTGAAAACATCCCGCGTATCCCGAACCGTTACCCATTCCAGGCTGCGTAGAGGGCCTTCCGGCAGGTTGCTGGTGTTATCGGTGATACTCACATCCTCAGCTCTATAGGCCAGAGAGGTGCGCACATACTCGCTCAATGGACGTCCCAGCGCCAGACTTCCACCCTTACGTGTCTCGGTAAATTTATCGTCCGTCTCCCTGAACCGTTCTTTGGTAGTATCGTAAAGCGATACGTCCAGAGAGGTATTGTGTTTATCCAGCCAGGGCTCCCGGAAGGAGAGCTCATAGCTCTGCTTGGTGCCGAACTCCAGGCGAGCGGAAGCTCTCTGCCCGACGCCTCTGAAGTTGACGTCGCTGACCTCGAGGCTGCCGACCAGACCTTCTTTGGAGCTGTATCCCAAACCGGCCGAAGCCGTGCCTGTCTTGCGCTCCACGACCTTTACCACCAGTATTACCTGTCCCGGCTTGGCACCCGGCTCCACCCTGCTGGTCACATCCTCGAAAAAGCCCAGGTTGAACACTCGCTGCAGGCTTCTGCGGACCCTGTCCCGCTCAAAGACATCGCCGGGTTTTACCAGCAATTCCCGCGTGACCACAAAGGCCCTGGTCTTCTGCAGACCTTCCACCCGTATATCCTCTATGACACCTTCGGCTATGGTCAGCGTAACGACGCCTTCCGGCGTCACGTTCACATCCACTACTCTGGCCAGAACATAACCGGCATCCTGGTAAAGCTTCTCTATGGCGGCTATATCTTCCCGCAATAAAGCCGTATCCAGGACATTGCCCGGTTGCGTCTTCATGACGGACCGCAGTCTCTCATCGGTAAAGATCGTATTCCCCTCAAAGTTGACGACGGTGATCACGGGGTTTTCTTTGACCCGCATCAACAGAATGACTTTGCCGTTCTCATTGGTGATCTCCGGCTTGACTTCACTGAATTTGGCCAGCGTAAGCACTGCCTCGCAATCGGCCTTTACCCGATCCTTGTTGATGGTATCGCCCGCCCTGATTTTCATCCTGGACAGGATATCGCCCACCGTTACTCTGACGTTGCCTTCCACCCTTATGCCGTCGATCTTGATATCTCCCGATACGTCGTCGGCCGCAAACGCGGCGATCGCCGGAGAGAGGCCTGCTATAAGCAATACTGAAAGGAGAAGCCCGAAAATCCTGTTTTTCAAATCATCATCCCTCGTTTCAAATCTGTAACTATCTCATAATATCATAAAGCCCTGAGGCTTAAAAGCGATATTGCCAACGGACTGCTCCCCGTTCCTCGCTGGCATCGTCCGCCATCCATGAAAGGCTTATATTGTTCTTCAGATAATAGTCCAACTCCATAATATTACGCTGTTCAAGGGCAAATATCCTTGTCGTGTACGATACATACAATCTATCGAAGATATATCGCCCCAGCCTCATACTGAGAATGTCCTCGTCGTCGTAATCGAAACTTACCTCTCCCATTCCCAGGGCATCGGCCAGCGATCTGCCCAGCGGTTGAAAAAGCTGATTTCTGATGCTGTACCCGATCAGGCGTATCAGCTCATCCTTTATTACATCCTCCATCCGTCCGTCTATGACGGCCTCCAGACTGTTTTTGCGGCCCAGCAGGGCGATTATTTCATCCTCATCCATCTCAGGTCTGGAGGAGAAGCTTATCTTTATATCCGGCAGGCGACCGGCCACATCCATGTACACTTCGGTTTTGCCGATACGGCTTACGGCTCTGGCTTGCAAGCTTACGATGGTATTCTTCAATCCGGGCAACAGAGGTTGCCTGCTGACCTGGTCACTGAATACGGCCCGTGCCTCAACCAGTCTGAAGGGAGAACTTATGACCGAGATATTTATATCGCCCTGATGAGACACCAGTTCCCCTATAATACGGGGATCGCTGACGCTGCCCCCGACCAGGAGATCGCCGCTGAACGCCGCCCTGGTATTGCCGCTGCTTATGCGCACGCCCTCATTCACGTGAACGGAAAGCTTAAGCCTGGGGTCCATAGGGAACTTGAGCACCCTGGCCGGTCCACTCTGCTGCAGATAAACATCGCCCTCGCTGATCCTGATTTTGCCGTCCATATCGGCACCGTCCCGGTCATCGGAGAATTGGAGTTCACCATCCACCCTTCCCCTGAACCATGGCAGCCTGACATCGGCGCCGGAGGATTTCAGATAAAGAACGCTTTCCCGCTCAGTGTTTCCGGGAAGACCTATTCTGCCGCCGCCGCTGACCAGACCCCT
>JAQVUQ010000542.1 GCA_028699365.1 bacterium
CTTTGCACCGTTTGAACTGGCCTGTTTCAAGTGGAGTTCCATAGCCTTCGGCATGATCTTAGGCGCATATATTTCCGATTTTATGAAACGGAATATACGGCCGTTTACTGTCGCAATAATTCTGCTGGCAATCAAGCCGATGGCAGCATATTTCAGAGAAGAGCGCGCATAAGCTGATCATTGAGTGATAGCGGCTGCTTCCAGCGCAGTATGGCCCTTGAGAATCCACATACGCGTATTGTCGATGAGCCCCTGCATAGCCTGCACCAGCCCATCGATCTCCTGCTGCGATTTCGGTGAGCGTTGCAGGATATTATAGACCTCACCGATCATTTCGAACGGTGGGATTTTGTTCTGCCAGGAGATACGCACAGCCGCCGTAAACATAACCGCATCGTTGTCTTTCATACCCATACGCTTGAGATACCTCAGCATTCCGGGGAAGAGGACTACCTCGTTACGCTTCATCTCGCCCTTTCCGGCCTTCAGCAACTGCTCTCTGGTGAAGGGGTAATTACTTAGATCTGCCCTTGCCTTACGCTCAGCAAGCACTTGCTCCGGGTTATCTGCGTATCTATACGCAATACCGTCGGAGAAGACGGAGATCAAAGTATTGTATCGGGAAATATGACTGATAAAACGCAGGATGCAGGCATCATGCACTTTATCATTAATGGCGGCACCAAAGAGTTCGTACATTTCCTTAAAGGTCAGCGCCCCGTGGTAACGCAACAACCCGACGATAATCCTGCCCCACTCCGTGTTTCTGGCTACTCCGGCCCGATAATCAGGCCCGTCCACACCGGCAAACCTCTCCAGCAGGGCAGGCGGCACGACCGTGACGCGCTTGTCGTCAACGGTCCGGCCGGTGAACAGCATTCCGTAGCTGCACAGATAATCCAGATACTCCGGTGAGCAAGGAACCCCATCGACGATCCCTGTCTCAGGATCAGCTTTTTTCATTGTCTCATACAGCGTTTCGTCGAACCACTCAAAGAATTGCTCCGCCTTTTCAGGAAAAGCCTGTGCTATGTAGTAAGCCAGCCTCGATTTGGGGAGATTACTGCCTCCCTTGATGTCGAGTTCGCTCCGTATATCGTGCAGCTCAGCCATAGTAAGCCGGCTCAACGCCTGCACATGATCAAAGGGCAATTTCAAAAAACCGGAATACTTTCCTTCCGATATGCAATGTCCCGCATTCTCATTAAACGACATAGCGCCTACCTCGTTTTCTCAAAAATAAGCGACTGCATCATGAACTGCCTATACCTTGATTATCCTTGCTCTATCAGTAGTTGTCAATCCAGGTTCAGGTTATTGATATAGCCCTCCAGTTCCTTGACCTGCTTATCCTCCTCTACCTGCAGGTCGGCAATCCGCAGACGCAGCTTTTCAATGCGCGTCTCCTGCTCGTCCAGCTTGGCTACGTAGCGCTTATACAGATCCGAATTCTGGCTGAGCGTTCGCATATTCTCACGCAGGCGACTCTGCTCATCGGAGATGCTCTTGATCTCCTGCTCATGCTGGCTTCTCTGGCGTCTCATCTCCTGCAGCCTGCCCTGCATCCCGGCCACCCGCTCCAGAGACGCTTTCATCGCCTGGCTGATACCGCCGGTCTGCGTGTAAGCCAGCACAGCCGGAGTATCCATGCTGATGATAGAGACGGTTTCAGCTATCATCCGCTCTTCCACCACCTCCAGCTTACCCGTTTTGCCGGCAGGGACGGCCAGATTGAAGCGGTAGAGATTCCGGGTGCGCTCATCCGCCTTGAGCGGTGATTTCAACTCCCAGCCGTCCAGGAATGGATGCTCTACCAGCATTTGACGGGCCTTGCCGTCCTTGACGGTAAAGGTATAGGCAACAGCACGTCTGTGCCGGCTGGAGACATGCAGAACACCCTTGACAATCTTCAACGCGGCTATCTGCCGGGTATATTCGTCACCACGACTCTCCGCCTCCACTCCCAGATCCAGAGCATAGGAGATCAACCGTTCTTCACCCGGCTGCAGATCTTCAAAAGTGGCGTCACCGGCATAGGTCTGTCCGGCATAGACGGTAACCGGTCCGCCCATGAGATGCAGGCCGGTGGCGTTTTTAAGCTTCAATCCGTAAAGGGGGTGCCTGGACTGAACGGATTTGTTGAAGATGGAAACCTGGGTTGCCGGCACGCTGCCGGCGGCTATGGGCAGCATGGCCGATTGTTGACGTTTGAGGTTGACAGGATCGCTTATCCTGTATTCGAAGGCCTGGCCGAGATCGCCGCCCTGTGCCATGGATTGTACGGTGGAGGCTGCTTTAGTCTCCATAGCGATAGCGAAGTCGTCTTTGGCATCCATGCCAGCGCCACGCATCTTGGCAAACGACAGGCTGGAAGAGGGTTTGCCCGGAGCCCTGGGCGGCGGTGCCGACTCCAGCTTAGCCTCGTCACGAAGCATATTAGCCGCACTCTCCAGCGTGGCGGCATAGTTTACCGGCATCAGAGAGCGGTAAAGCTCCGGCACCACTACCGGGCGTGACAGATAAAGGGGAGTATACAGATCCTGTGTAAAGCTGATGGGGCGTCCGGAGACCAGAGCCAGACGGACACCGCTCCAGTCCTGATCGCTGGTATTCTCCACTACC
>JAQVUQ010000058.1 GCA_028699365.1 bacterium
CTTTGCGCTCATTGTCCCTCTCATCTGTCAGGTGCAGCAATGCACACCCTTTTAATACCGGTATATCGTTACGTGGCAAGAGCCTGTCACGGACCCACACGGCGTAGTGAGTGCCCTTGTAGTGCAATCCGTCCTGGTGCCTGTATATCCGCTGCAATGGGAAGCAGCCGACGTTTGGCCGGTCTATCTGTATCGCCGCAACGTCAAGGCCGCTGGTCAGTAGTTCGGCTTTGGGAAACTCCCCGACAAGCCGCTCGTCTGTATCGATTACAATGTAGTAGTCGCCATCGTTACCGCGTAAATACCGGTTGCGTTTGCACTCCTCGGCAGGCCAGGATTCAGCCACGGCGATGAAGTCAGCCCCATGGTGGAATGCTACATCGGCGGTGTTGTCAGCGCTCCTGGCACTCTTGTGCGGAAAGTGGCGGTATGCGCCGTCAACAACGATTACGCGGTCTGCAACGCCTTTGATAGAGTATAGGCAGCCGTCCAGCATGTCGGCGTCGTTGTAGGCTATGATGCAGGCTATTAGCATCATCCTGGGTTATCCCTTTGCCAGTTGCTATCGGTTGGCTGAAACGCCTGTCGCACTTTGCGCTCAATCGCATCGCCGGGTATATTGCCAACAACATTATCTGCTCTCATTGTGTCGGTAGGCATGATGCCCCTGTAGTTGTTCCCGATTAACTTACCGGCATCTATAGAGCAATAATTATCCTCGTTGTGGTCCAATATATTTCGGCAATTATTGCATCTGCGTTGCCTCTTCCCCCAAAGAAACATTGCTTTCCCTCCTCAAACTAAAGAGGGGAGGAATTACCCTCCCCTCACCTTGACTACTATCAGGTGGTGATGTTGTAGCCTACGCCGACTATCGGCTCGGTAGTGGCGTCGTAGCGGTCGGCAAACGCCTTACGCATGGACGCTACCATGTCGATGGTGCCGCTCTTGATGTTGCGGTCCTGCTCGAGCATGACCTCGCGCCGGTTGCCGATGACAAAGCCGTCACGCCTGACCAGCAGAGCGATGGTGTTGTCGGTGGTCGTGCCGTCGTAGACACCGGAGGCGTTCAGGTCATCCCTGACGCACTCGGAGACCACTATGGGTATGTTGTCCAGTCTGGCAAGCTCTCCGGTGAGCACAGTGGCGTTGGCTCCGTACTTCTCCATGGTGATAACCTCGGTCAGTCCCAGCATCGACATATACGCGCTCATCGATACTACCCAGGCAAGCTGGTTAGGATTGACGCCGTATTTGCCCATGGCCTTACGAATGCCGCGAAGATTGGTAATATTGAAGGTGCCAAGGTCTTTCTTGGAGCCGGACAGAGCCAGCTTCCTGTAGCCCTTCCATGCCTTTCTGACATCGGTCGCGCCGGTTACGTCGGCGTCCTGGTGTGAGGCGGTGGTGTCGCCGTTAACAACGGCATCTTCCAGCCCGTAAGCCAGAGCCAACACTATATCGTCCTGTATCCCGGCCAGCAGAGGAACAATGCTGTCCTCCTCAAGCTCGTACGACGCGGGGACGTGAACCCGAAGGCTCTGCGCGTCCAGCGTCAACATGCCGGTGCCGGGGTTAGAGGGAGTCGTATCGGTGTTCTGCACTCCCAGATAGGCGGTGCTCATGCTGGTGCGCTTTGGAATCTTGTACGGGTCGGTGGGCATATCAACGGACGGGTGCAGCGCCGCTACCTTAAGCTCGAGCATGACGCGCTGTATAAGTTCGCTGGAATACCCGGTCCAGGTCCAGTTGCCGCCGCTTCCGGCGGTGTTGGTGTCCATGGCCTTTGCCAGTTCCCCGCCCTCACCGAAATACTGCTGATAGTATTTGGTGCTGGTGGGGTGGACGCCCAGTATTCGTGCCAGGGTATAGCACTCATCGTGCTTTCTGGCAACCTCGGCGGCTATGCCCTTGTCCCGGCTGTTGAATCCGGCATCATCCATGTTCCCCTCGAACCTGCGCCCGACAGGCTGCTTGTCGATGGCGTCCTGCAAAGCCTTAAGGTCTTCGGACATCTTGTCCAACTTGGCGTCGCGCTCCGCTTCGGTGGTGCCCTTGTCGGTCGCAACCTCCTTCATCTGTGCGGTAAGCGCCTTGATTTGTTCTAACAGTTCCTTCAATCCTTCTCCTTTCGTGCCCTTTCGGGGCATTAAAAAAGCGCCTCTCGGCGCTCCATGAAACGTTTGTTCTCGGCTTGTCAGCAGTTACAGCGTATAGGCTCCGTGTAGTTCATAGCCTCCTGCAAACGTTATCTGGCCTGTATTATCGCTTGGTGCTTTTCGAAAAGCGCCTCTGCCTCGGCAAACTCCTCGGCGGTCATGTCCATGTCTTTATTCATGATCTCGTCATACCTGGCAATGTCGCGCTCCTGCTCTGTCGGCTCCGGCGGTTCGGGCTGATCGTCAGCGCTCTTGCCGGGCTTGTCTGCATCTTCCGGCATTGCGCTGTCGAGTACGCCCTTTATGAGGCCCATGGCATCGCTGAGAGCCTTTTTATTGGCGGCTGAGAGGACGGCCCCGGTTTTCTCCTCGGCGGTGGGAGGTTCTGCCTCTTCTGTGCTCTTGTCCTCTTCTCCGGCAAAGCCCTTGCAAAGAGCCATATTAACGGCATCGGTCAGCCACTTCTGCACCGGTTCAACGTCTATGCCAGCTTTAGCAGCAAGAGCCAGCGCTTCCGGATTGGCCGGGACCGGAACTGCGCTGATCTCCAAGAGTTCGACACGCTTAAATCTCCATCCGGTAACCCGCTGGTAGCCGTTCTCATCCGGCTCACTCCTGATGGCCTCACGCTCTTTGGGGATAAATCCCACGGAGAAAGCCCTCAGATACCCGCCCTTGTAGAGGTCAAATATGATCTTGGCAAACGGGTATTCGTCAACGGCAAACTTAGGTTTAAAATACAGTCTGCCGTTCTCCACCTTGGTTTCCAGCGCCTTGCCTACCGGGGGAGAGGAATATTCGTGCGCCCACGGGACAACCGGATTGGCCTTGAAGTTTTCGAGCTCCCATCCGTCGGCCTCGATAACATCTCCCATGCGGTCCGTGGCCTCGGTTGACGCTACGGCCCACATGCTATTATCCTGCTCGTTGATCTCTTTTATCTCACAGTTAAAAATCTTCCGTTGCTTTTTAAGCTCGTCGCTCATTATGCACCTCGCATATAAAAATAGGCGCTCTATGCGCCGTCTCTTAATCTCCTGTTATATTCGATTACAGCGTCTATAACGGCACTGCTTATGCCAGCCGCACCCAAACACGCCCTGAATTGCTCCGCGTCCTTTGGCAAGCACTTGCCGCCGTATCCTCTATAGCCCTTATGATGGATAACGTTGTGGCTATCGCCTATGCGTTTATCGGTTGCCAGGACGCTTTTGATCGCCTCATAGTCTGCCCCATGCGCCCGCGCCAGATCGTAAACTATATTGTGAAATACTACTTTGGCCGCGTAATAGGTGTTGGTTGCCAGCTTTATAATCTCAGCCTCTTTAGGGGCAACGCGCATCACGTCGCCAATCCCGGCGTATGCTGCACTGATTACGCTGTAAGCCCTATCAGAGCGCGTCCCTACAATTACCGGCCCAGGCCTTGCAGCATCATCAAACGCTGTGTCGTCGCTCAGAAACTCCGGCGTAAATGCGATATCGTCAATGGGTAGGCTGTCGGTAAACCCTACCGGAACCGTGCTTTTAATAGCGATAACCGCGTTGCTGCCGGATAAACGTAGATCCAATATCGCTTGCCATACAGCCGATATGTCAAGCTCCCCGCCTTTGCCAGGCGTTGGAACGCACACAAACGCCAAATCAGAGGCGGCAACATCGGCCAGGTTAGCAGGAGATTTCACGGGGTCAATGTCGTATATGCTTACTGCGTGTCCCATCCCTGCAAACGCGGCCCCAATGGCCTGCCCTACAACCCCGTTACCGATTATGCCAATCTTCATCCGCTCACCTATTCTGCCGGGACCGTATCACACCCGCAGTTGCACTCATCACCTGGCATTGTCGAGCCGGACGGAAACATATCTCCTATCGGTATAGGCCCGACACTCTCGTTCTCGGCGTGTCTCTCGGTGTCCTTTATCCACTCATGTTTGGTAAAGCCCGCCTCTTTGTACCCCTCAGTGTTGGCGGTGCTGTAGGCTCTGGCCGTCTCGGTCCTCGCGGCGTTCTCGGCCCTGTAATCCTTGCTGGTGTCGTAGTATTGCTTGGCTCTGTCGTATAGCTCTTTGCTGCTCTCTCCGGCGTCTATGCCCTCTCTGAGAGCCGCTGACAGTTGCTCTCTGGTGGTCTCTGTCACGTCTTTGGCAAACCTGCTCGCCTGTGTCTCCACCAGCTTTTTAGCTCTGTCGTTGGAGAGAGTAAAAGATATTTCAAGGTCAGTGTTGACGTGCTCTACGCCCTGCTCTAGCGCCTGGATTATATAGGTCAACGCGCCTTGCTCAAACTCTTTCCTGCCGCGCTTTAGTTCATCCTCTATATCGTCAAGCATCTGCCGCATGGCTTCCGGCGGTGGCAGCTTAATAGCCTTCTCATCAACGGCCCGTATGATCCGCAGTATGGCGTTCTCCTGCTCTTGATAAAGCCTGAGCGTCTTGCGCTTCATGCGGTCGTGTATAGGAGTTAAACGCTTCCTGCGCTGCTTGATGGAGTTGTCGCGCTGCGCTTTGGTAAAGCGCCTAACGAAAGGGCGGCTCTGCTTGCCCTCTGTGCCTTCCTCTGCCGTAGCGGTTGGATCTGACGCGCTCGACACCGGCATCAGGTTAAAGGGCAGCCAGGCGATGTTGCCCCATGCGTACTCTTTGCCCTCAATACCGGCAAATTCCAGCGCGTCGTTCAGCGGCATACCCGCAGCAACAAGGGCGGTGACTATCTCGGTTTGCTCCTTGCGGTTGCTCTGTAGCGCCTTGACGCCGGACAGGTCATACATCCCTATTACGGCAGGGTCTTCCTGTTTTATGAGTTGCTCGTTGATGGTAGCCCCAATCTTGGTAGTGATCGGCGTCATGGTGTCTTCCCAGAAGCTCGCCTTTTGTTCCGATGCATTGGCGTTCGGCTGAAACTCCAAGAGGCCCACCATGATAGGCGGCACGCCCAAAACGGCCAAAATTTCTTCCCGGCTCATCTTGCGCTGCTCGATATACTGCATGTCCCTGTTGGAGATATTGAGCGTCTTGGCCTCTGTGCCGCTGCCCAGGACAGCGGTTCTTCCGGCTTTGTCAACGCCCTTGTGCGATCTGTCCCATCGCTTGCGCATCTCCTCTGCCGTATCTCTGTCAAGAACCTGGTCGCTTTTGAGATATACGCCTGGCAATGACTCGTTTTTAAATATGTTGCGATTATACGTAGCCGCATACAAATCGCTCTGTACGGCCAGAGATGCCGCCGCTATCGGGGACAATCCGTAGTAGTCGTTGTCCGGCGAAAAAAGCTTGAGATGTATCATGTCTCGTGGCTCATACGGGATATCTTTTCCGTTGACCGTATACAGGTATCCCTTAACGTATTCGCTCTTGCTCGGGACAACCTTTACCCTGGATGAGTTGAGCGGCCATAACTCAACTACTCTGCCGGAGGAGTTGCGCTCTTTGCCTATGTAGGCATTACCGGTCAGCACCAGGTAAATAAATATGGCTTCGCTCAGATCGTAAGAGGTCATGAACGGGTTAACGCTGTCGAACAGCTTTTGCAGCCAGTGGTCAGGAGCATAGTCAAGCTTGCCGTCCTTGCCTGGCTTTTTGATCACATACGGCACGCCGGAGGCGGCTTTGCCTATAGCATTGGCCGCAGCGTATACCCACGTAGCGTTGCTATACGTCCGCTGGTAGCTCGCCGTATCGTCAGGCACGGGGTAGCCGGTTTTATCGTAGCCGGTGGGCGTAAATGCTTCCTGCGCCCGGTTGGCTTTGACGTATCCCATACTCTGTAATTTTTTATCTATGTAGGAGAGTAAGCTCAATACGCACCTCAGAATATTTGTATGCCTTTATCGCCAAGCATTAATTCTGTCACTGCCCACACCATGGCATCAAGTCGGTTAGGTGAAGGATCGCCGGGAACCCATGTAGTCAGTTCCTCTTCGAGTTCCGGCATATCGCCGACAATGGATACATTGCCTTTTTCGCTCATAGCCGCTATGGGTTCTGCCCTGACCTGCTTGCCGCGCGAGGCGTGAACGTCTTTATACGGCACCTTCGGATCAGTGGTGGCTATAACGTGTTCCACCATTTCGCCGCCAAAGTTCGTTTCGGCAACTACCCTGTCAGCCTCAAACTCGTGATATGCGACAACTGCTCTGCCGCCCCATCCTGCAGGAGATAAATGGCATGTCCTGTCGGCGAGGATGTACGCCCTGCCGTCAACGCCTTTGCCTGCCGCGATAATTCCGGTATCGTCGGAACCTGTTTTGCTGCTTCCTGCAGGGTCAATAGCTACAACAACGCGGACAAGTTCAGGAGCTGCATCAACTCTATGCTCGTCTATCTCTGTTTGCTTCCACAGCGCTCCCGGAACCTCTGTTACGTCCTCTGCAAGGATCTCCTGCTTATAGGTAAGAGCAGTCATATCTATCGCTATTTCATCAAGCGCCTCGCGGCTCAGATGTGGGTTGTCAAGGCTTGAGAAGTGGAATGCAGCCCATCTGCCAGACTTGTCGTCCTCGGCCTTCTTAAACATCTTCGGCGCATGCTGTCGGTCGCGGGCTTTTATCGTGCTTCGGCTTTTACGGCTCGGTGGCGTATAGATAAATACTGCGTCGCCGTTATTGTCCAGGAGCATCGGCGCCCCGACTTCCGACCAGGCGGTTTCGTCCATCAGTTGGTATTCGTCGAGTATCAGGATATCGGCGTAATCGCCTCGGAGTGTGTCGGCATTCCAGGCTGTTTTTGCTCTTATCCTCTGCTCGGTTCCCGGCAATTCTATGATGTGCTTTGTTTCGTTTTTGTAATAGACGTTGTTGGCAATCGCTTCTTCGAGAGCCCTTGTGCATGTCGCCCAAAACCTGTCTATCTGTTCCTGCGTAGGAGTGGCATATAGAATACGCTTGCCTGCAAGGAAGTTCTCAACTGCGAATATGGATATGCCAACGGTTTTACCGCCACGCCTACCGGCTCTGATAATCTTACGCTTGGCCGGGTTGCTGATAAACTCTCGCTGCTTAGGATGTGGCCTCGGCAGGTGGATCGTTATTTCCCTCGGGCTTGCCATCGTCGTACACCACCTTCAGGATCATCGGCCCGCCATCCTTGCCGGTAAGCTCCGTTTCTTGTTTGTCCTTCTGGTCGAGATACTGCTTGCCCAGCCATATCTGCATTGTAGCGTTTCCGCTCTCTGCCGTTTTCCATTGCATCCTACGGAGAGACGCTTTGCCGCTCTTGTTCAACTTTTTATAGGTGGGGAGAAACCCCTCCCCGTAAGTGTCCTTGCACCATCGCGTCAATGTCTTGGCATCACAGGCAAGCACGGAACATATCTCGTCTCTGGAGCATTGTATGCAAACAAGGCCCTCAAAAACCTTCTGATCAATTTCCTTTTTTGGCCTGCTCATTTTTCTCACCAAACCCTACAATGCCGTCAAAATACTCTCGGTAAAACTCGTATATATCCCTGCCGATGGTGATGCAGCCGTTTTCTGTCCGGGGATTCGTATTGACGTTGGCGCTCGTCTCAACGCCAAACGCGAATTTATCCCCGTAGCCGGCGAAAATCTTGGAGTGATTACGGAATATAGCCACCCTGCCGCCGTGGGCCTGTATGATCGGCACCAGCAGCGCGTATTCAAGCCGATACGTTCCGGGAAATATCTCCCCGGCGTAAACGTCCATGCGCTTGATCTTGCCCGCCTCGAGCCACTCTTGTATCTGGTAGATATCCTCAGAGGCCATGCACCAGGTGGACATGAGGCAATACTCAAGGTCTTGCTGCCTCAGGACACGCAGAGGCATATCAGGATGCCACAATACTCGCAGTAGGGCTTACGGGCTGCGTCAATGTTCCGCTGTGATTTTATCCTGGTGGGTTTCGGTATCATAGCAACCCGTGACATTTCGTAACGGTTTCAACCAAACAAAAAGCCGCCCCTTCGGACGGCTATACGTTGTGCATCTTAAAATTAGCTTATGTCAATAGTATACCATTACAAGCAACAACAGTCAACGCCCATACTCAATTCAAGCATGTCACAAATTACCATACGCTATACCCGATATCGCGGGGTAAATAGATTAAACAAGTCACATTTTAACTATTGTGTAATTGTGTAATTGTGGTATAATATAATTGTCAGAGGGAAAACAAATAAACTGGAGGGATTAAAATGACAGAAATGACAGCGAGATACAACGGGACATGTAGATACTGTGAGGGGAAAATATCCGCTGGCGACCAGATCGTATACACCGAAGGCAACACCTATCACCCCGCCTGCTGGAAAGAAGAGTCCGAGTGGAAAGCTACCGGAGAAGAGTTCGGTAGATCGCTCATAGGCAAGAGGGTGAAGGTCTACACGCTGAATCATATGAAGGGTTTTGAAAATCATAAACCGCATGAGGGAGTTGTAACTGATAGTAGATTTACGGCAATCAGCGGCAGATTGTGGCTGACGCTCTCTACAGACGATGGAGAGAAGAATGCCCAGGCGTACCGTAGATCAAGTGTAAAGGAGGTATGAGACATGAAACGCCTAGACGCCATGATTAGAGACGATCAACTCGCCTGGCTCAAACGTCGGGCCTACGAGACGGATTGCAAAGTAGCGGCTATAGTCCGCGAGGCAATCGACAAGATGATGGAGGAGGAACCCCAGATGGACGGATACAAGAAACACGACGAGGAGCGCGAAGCCCAGGAGCTCAGGAAGCAGAAACTCCAGGAGGCCATCGAGCCTATCATCGACTGCCAGAACACCGGCATAAACTACGCCGCATTTTCGGCCGGCGACGAACTTGCCGATTACCTCGAAAACGAATACCAGACGGGAGACGAACCCTTGGAGATCAGCGAATTTCAGCGGCAACAGCTCCGTGAGGTTTACGGAGCAATAGAGCCGCAGGCCCGATAAGGGGCCGGGCTTGGGAGGAAAGGAAGCATAACACAAGCCCCGGCACACCACCGGGGCTTAACTCTACCCCAAACGCAATCTTGCCCCCCTCCGTTTCCCCTTGCCCTTACTCCCCGCCACACTCCGAACCCTACTCAAATAATCATCATCGTAGCTATCCACGGCCGGTATAGGAGCTTGCAACCGATACGGGCAAACCTTACTCCGGTAACACCCCTTTGCATTACACCCCACGAAGCCACACACGGCCCCAGGTGAGGCGTATTGCTTCCCCTCCATCATCCGTTTAATCCCGGCAAGTTCCTCTTCTCTCTGCTCGTATATGGCCTCATACTCTAATGCTGTGATCATAGTCCAGCCCTCCCCGGTTTAGGTTTTTCTTCCATGCTCTTCACGGTTTCGGGGTTGCGGTCCCATCTCCGTATATCCTCCGGCGGTCGGACGATAGTAACTTCCGAATACTCTGTGATGCGGCGATACCATGCCCATCCCCAAGGGTCTACTTTGTGGCTGTAAGGTGGTGTATTTTCGTTCAACTTGCACCTCCGTAAAATAAAAAGGCCCACCTATCCCGTTGTGGGATGATGAGCCTCCGTTGTTCGGTCAGCTCTAAGATTAAAATTTAGTAGATTTCTGTGCCTCTACTGCCCTGACTGGTAAACCGTTCTCGATCTGGATTGTGACTGTGCCGTATCTAAGCTCTCGGCAGTAGTCTATCAAGGCTTGCTCTTTCGGGTGATATGCGTTGCCATGTGATCCGGGAACGTTTGTTTGTCGAACAGACGTTCCGCCTGTATTATACTCCGCTCTGGTTTCGGTCACAACAATCCCTCCCCTCACCTCAAATCCAACGCCCTATTCAACCGCTCTATCTCGGCACGGAGACGGGCGTTTTCCTGCATCGTGTCTGTCCCGCAATGTGGTGTTAATTCAGGCATCAAATTCCCTCCGGTTCTCCTGCTAATTCTTCCATGAGTTGCTCATAATCCACCGCCCCAAGGCGATGCATAAATTCATGATCATCGAAGTCGGGGCAGTGAAACTTTATAGCTGCAACTGCTATTTTTATTTTTTCGCGCAATGAAAAAATTTCTTGAAGTAGTAGATCATCAATGTGATCAGATCCTTCAATTGACGCCTCGGCATTCTCAGCCCGTGCCGCTGCAAGCTCCTCCCGTAGCCTCTCGCACTCCTCAGAGTCGGCAAGGAGGACAGGAAGGGCATTGCGGATAGCGGCAACAAAACCAGCGTTTTCCGCGCCTGGCCTCCAACCTCCAAACTCGGCCAAGGGAACACGGCTATTCCAACTACGGCTATGCACCCAGAGAATATTCTCCACCGCCCACGGCCCCGGCGTTGCGTTACTCTCCAACTCTCTCAGCCTGGCGCGTTCTTCAGCGTTCATTCTAACCCCTCCATTGCACACGCATCATAGGCCGCTACAAGCTCGGCCCTCGTCTCTGATAAAT
>JAQVUQ010000543.1 GCA_028699365.1 bacterium
CCAATCTCTTTCGATTCGGTCAGACCCCCGGCATCGTAAGCCGACAGCCCGTAGGCCGTTATAAAGCGCTCGCGCCTGGCCTGGGGCAACTCCGGCAGCGAAGCCTCTATCCCGTCCCGCCAGGCATCGTCGACCACTACCCTTACCAGGTCCGGCTCGGGGAAATAGCGGTAATCGTGGGCTTCCTCCTTGGAACGCATGGAGATCGTCGTCCCACTGGCTTCGTCCCAGCGCCTGGTCTCCTGAACGACTACGCCGCCCTCGTCCAATATCTGAGACTGGCGCTCCACTTCATATTCCACGCCGCGCTGGACGGCCCTGATCGAATTGATATTCTTCAGCTCCGCTTTGACGCCGAAGGCTTCCGCGCCGCGCAGTCTTAAAGAGATATTCGGCTCACAGCGCAGCGAACCCTCCTCCATATTGCCGTCGCAAACGCCGAGATAGCGCAGGATGCTGCGCAATTCGGCGATATATGCCGCCGCCTCTTCGGCTGAGCGGATATCCGGCTCGGTGACTATCTCCATCAGCGAGGTGCCGCCCCGGTTGTAATCAACCAGGCTGAAGGGCTCACCCTCGGCATGCACCAGCTTTCCGGCATCCTCCTCAAGATGAGTACGCCTGACCCGGATGCGTCGGCTGCCGTCCATTATATCCAGATAGCCGTTCTCGCCCAGCGGCTGCTCGTACTGCGATATCTGGTAGGCCTTGGGCAGATCGGGATAGTAATAGTTCTTTCTGGCAAAGATGCTGTCCCGGGCCACCGTACAATTAAGAGCCAGCGCCGTAGCGATAACGTAATCCACCGCCTTGCGGTTCATCACCGGCAGAGAACCGGGAAAACCGAGGCAGATGGGGCAGCAGTGGCTGTTGGGCTCGCCCCCGAATTTTGTGCTGCAGCCGCAGAAGAGTTTGCTCTCCGTCTGCAGTTGCGCATGTATCTCCATTCCAATGACGACTTCGTAATCCATAATCACTCTCCCCGCCCCGTCAGAGCGCTCTTCGAGCGCGGTTGTTGGTTGCTGGTTATTTGTTGTTGGTTTCGGGATTCCCTTGCAAGCATTCAGGCCTGCTCCCCTTCTTCATCCTAACGCTATTAAAACGCCGTTAGTGCTACTCTGCGAGTGCAGCTCTGCGCTTATGCCAGTCCGTGCTCTGCTCGTAAGCGTATGCCGCCCGCAGCATGGTGGTCTCGTCAAACGGTTTGCCGATAATCTGCATCCCTACCGGCAGGCCGTTATCGAAACCGCAAGGCATCGATATGGCCGGCACGCCGGCCAGATTGATGGGTATGGTGCAGATATCGGACAGGTACATCTGCACGGGATCGCCCACCTCCTCGCCCACCTTGAAAGCGGTGGTGGGCGATACCGGAGTGATCAGCAGATCCACCTGCGTAAAGGCCTTATCGAAATCGGACTTTATCAGAGTGCGGACTTTCTGCGCCTTCAGGTAGAAGGCATCGTAATATCCCGAGCTGAGCGCGTACGTGCCCAGTATGATACGCCGCTTGACCTCCGTCCCGAAACCCTCGCTCCTGGTGCGGCTGTACATGTCGATGATATCTTTAACATCATCAGCACGATAGCCGTACTGCACTCCGTCATAGCGGGCCAGGTTGGAGCTGGCCTCGGCCGTGGCGATAATGTAGTAAACCGGCAAGGAGTACTCCAGATGCGGCAGCGAAAGCTCCATGCACTCCGCCCCCATGCCGACCAGAAGATCGACTGCGGCGCGTACCGCTTGCCTGACGCCGGCATCTATGCCCTCGCCGAACAGCTCTTTGGGCAAACCTATGCGCAAACCTCTGACATCACGGCCCAGCCCGGCGGTATGATCCGGCACGGGGATATCGGCCGAGGTGGAATCGCAGGCATCGTGGCCGCTGAGAGCATTCATCATAATGGCGCAATCCCGTACGTCCCGGGTGATGGGGCCTATTTGATCCAAAGAGGAGGCAAAGGCCACCAGGCCGTAGCGCGATACCCGCCCGTAGGTGGGCTTCATGCCCACCACACCGCAGAAGGACGACGGCTGGCGGATTGAACCGCCGGTATCGGAGCCCAGAGCGGCAGGAACCTCCCCGGCAGCCACGGCCGCGGCCGAGCCGCCGCTGGAACCGCCCGGCACGTAATCAAGGTGCCACGGATTGCGGGTGACCTTGAAAGCCGAGTTCTCCGTGGACGAGCCCATGGCGAATTCATCCATATTGGTCTTGCCGGGGAAGATCGCCCCGTCCTCAGCCAGCCTCTCCACCACCGTGGCGTTATAAGGCGGAATATAATTCTCCAGCATTCTGGAAGAGCAGGTAACAGGCACGCCGACCAGGCTCATATTATCCTTGACGGCTACCGGCAATCCGGTAAGCGGGGTTATCCCGCGCCCCTCGCTCCAGCGATCCGCCGCTTTAAGCACCTGTCTTTCCGCCAGATCGGGAGTCAGGTTGACGAAGGCGCCTACCCGGCCTTCGACCTCTTCGATCCTGCCGGCAAAGGAACCGTATATCTCCTGAACGGTGGTCTCGCCCTCGCGCAGCATCTTCCATAACTGGTGCAGCGTCATATCGTAAATATTCATCTTATTGCTCCACTATCCGGGGAACGCGGAAGTATCCGTC
>JAQVUQ010000544.1 GCA_028699365.1 bacterium
AAACTTTGACGATCACGGCACGCTCCATATCCGCATCAGCGGCCGGGCCTCCGGCGCGTGACACGTAATCGGCGATGGAAGAAGCGGACTGATAAAGCACCGGTCCAGGTGCCATTACAGCGCCAAGCACGTGGACTACATCGCTGCGCCGGGGCGCTTCCACTACATCGCCATTGGACAATCGCATCTGCCCCAGGCGCTTGAGATATGTTTCCCGGTTCTCCAGATCTATGCTGATGCGGTTTCCCGATGCATGATCGGAAAGACGCCGCGGCGACACCAGCAAGACTTTCTCGGAGGTCTTGCTGAGTGCCAGACCGGATAAAGCCGTCAGCGGCGCTTCCCTGTCCAGCACGGCCGTGCCGCCCTCCAGCAGCTTACCTGAGCCCGCTGCCATCGACGGCAGCACGCGATCCATGGATTCCAGCACCGCTTTCAACTGCTCGCCGCCGGCAACCGACAGCATCTGCTCTTTGCGCCTGGCAATGGATACCCCAAACGGATCGGCATCATCCATGAATCCCCCGGCCCTGGACATAAGAGATTCCAGCGTTTCTCCATCATACAAAAGAGCGTACGTTCCCGGCAGGCGGAAACGTCCTCTGAGTTCCACGGAGCGCGGCTCCGCTGAGTTGTCGCTTCTTTTCGGCAGAGATACCAGCATGCCGGAGGTTACCGGCAGATCACGACCGGCGCCTCTGGTTACATCGTTCAGAGACAGCACCTTGATCTCCGCCCTGGCCGCCCCGCCCTTTACGTCAGGCAATGACATGGCGGCCTCTACGGTGCCGGCGGCGTAAACAGTGGGGCCGCCGGCCTGCAGGATAAGATCGTACAGCGTCAGCCCCTCGTAGACACGATATTCCCCTGGACGCCGGACTTCACCTATTATGCGTACCTTCTCCGGCTCGCAGGCTATGTCGCGCTGGTTGTACACCACCAGCCTGTCGCCGTCTTCCAGAACGCAATTATCTTTTGACTGCCCCAGAGCGATCGCTGCCGGTGCCAGCCTTACTATCCTGTAGGCATCGGGACCGGTACGCCGATAGAGGTGAGCGGCATCACCGGCGGCTTCCGGCAGCAGACCGCCGGCCGCAAACAGCAGATCGCTGATCCTCATGCCCTCTGCCAGGCGGTATGAAGCCGGATGCTTGACGGCCCCCTCGATCGATATCAGAGGAACGATGATCTTCTCATCCGTCCGGTAGACAACCACCTGGTCCATATCGTTCAACGGAATGTCGTCGGCGGCGTTATCCATTAGCTTCTTCAAAGCCAATGGAATAATCACGGGAGTTCCGTCTTCAAGGGTGCGGAGAATATCGGCCCTGGCCTGATAGGTCCCGGGAAGCAGCCTGGCCTCAGCCATAAGACTCCTGGCCGTCGGCGTTCTGGCAATGGAATAATAACCGGGAAATTCAACGTTTCCCCGTATTTCCACACGCCGGGTTACAAGATCGGAGGCTTCCTCCATAGACAGTATATCGCCGCCCTTTACGGCGATATTATCGGCATGACGAGAATCCGCCAGGAGAGCGCCGGCATCAAGGGTCCTCTCCACCCTTCTGCCGTTCTCCACACGCTGCAGGCGTAATATACGGGGATATGCTGACGATTTCACCCCGCCCGCCATACGCAGCGCATCCGCTACAGTAGTTCCGTCCCGCACTTCATACAGGGCAGAGCGTATCACCTGGCCGGTCACGGCCACCCTGGGACCGGTGATCGGTATGAAGATTATATCGCCGTCCTGAAGTACGCCGCCGGCATCGCGAGCGCCGTCCAGGAGGAGTTTATAGGTATCCAGAACCGATACCGTTTTGCCTCTACGCTTCAGGACAATCTCTCGCATGCTGCCGTCCGGGGACGGGCCGCCGGCGATGCAGATCACATCAAACATATCGGATAGAGCGCTTACCGTATACCGGCCGGGACGAGCGGCAGCCCCGGAAACGAACACCGTCAGCGATCTGGGTTCAATCAGCTCTGCGCTGGAGGATGGATCACGAAGCTCCTCCCTCAGTCTGTCGCTCAAACGGCGCTTGAACTCAGCCTGTGTAAGCCCCGATACCTGAATTTCCCCGATATCCGGAATGGATATCACCCCGTTGCGATTTACCGCCAGTTCGTGCGACACCTCATTTATTACCGGTGTCCAGTAGCGTATGCGCAGCTTATCGCCGGGACCGAGCCGATAGTCCGCAGGCACTGTCTCGCTCGTCCCCGGGGACACGGATGCCAGGCCGGCAAAGAAGTCATAACCGAACGGGTGCAAATTATCATTAGTCTTTTCGCTTTCGCCTGCGATCGTCATACCTGCATGGCCGAGCAGGATAAACGACAGGCATAAAGTCGCCAAGGTACAGAAGCACAACGACTTCAGGCTTCCCATGCAAGCATTTTTTGCATACACCAGGATACGGCGCATAGTATCACCTTCAAAAATATATTTCCGGACCTGCCCCTGCAGGCCCCCGGATATTATTCCCAAAAACGGCTGAAAAAGGACCCCTTTCTCCATCAGGAGATGTTGTCAAAAGCAGTTGCGGATTGTCCCGGCTCTTAGCATTCCTCCAAGGACTTAACTGCCTCTATAGCCTATTCGCTAAGAAAA
>JAQVUQ010000545.1 GCA_028699365.1 bacterium
CGGCGGCGATATACTCCTGCCGAAGATGGCGCCTCATGAAGTCGATTATGAGGCTGAACTGGCTATCGTCATCGGGCGGACATGCCGTAATGTCCCGGAATACGAGGCCCTGGATTACGTCCTGGGATATACCTGCGGCAATGACGTCAGCGCCAGGGACTGCCAGATGAAGCAGGATACTCAGTGGGCCCGGGCCAAGAGCTTCGATACCTTCTGCCCCCTTGGGCCTTGGATAGAGACGGAACTGGACCCGGACGGGCTGGATATAGTATCCAGGCTGAACGGCGAAACAATGCAATCCTCCAATACCTCCGATATGCTCTTCGATTGCCGTTATCTGGTAAGCTACTGCTCCCGCATTGCCACTTTGCAACCCGGCACCGTCATCATGACCGGAACGCCGTCCGGCGTAGGCTTTTCCCGTAAACCGCCCGTCTTTCTCAGGCCCGGCGATAAGATAGAAGTTGAGATAGAGGGAATAGGCACACTCTGTAATGGAGTAAGAGCAGAGTAAGTGAAGCAAACAGTGGAATTTAAAAGACCTTCCCTAATGGGGAAGGTCTTTTGCTTTATGTGTCGAATACTGCACGGAGACCTTTTTTCACTGATTAAAAAATCCATAAACAGAAAGGCAGAATTACCATGTCTAATGACTTGAAAATCGTTCTTTCTCACTATCCTGCAGAATTGAAGCAGGGCCTGGAAGCCGTTACGCTCGAGCGGGCAGAGTGCTTCGGCAGCGGTGCCGGAATGCTCAAGCTGTCATTTGAAGCGGATAACAGTCTGGCCGGCGGCAGAGGCTTGGCAGTCACCTATAAAGGAGAGGATGTTCAGGTCCGTTACGGACACAGGACTGATGCCTTCAGGGCTCTTGGAGGGGTGCTGGGACAGGATAAGCCGCGGGATTTCTCTGAAACTCCCAAATTCGATACTCTGGGCATTATGCTGGACGTTTCCCGTAACGCCGTTATGACGGTGGATACCGCCAAGGCCCTTATATGCCGCTGTGCACTGATGGGTATAAACACATTGATGCTCTATATGGAAGACACCTACGAAGTGCCGGGAGAGCCGTTTTTCGGCTATCTTAGAGGCCGCTATACTTATGATGAACTCAAGGAACTGGATGACTATGCCTATGCACTGGGGATGGAGATAATTCCCTGTATCCAGACTCTGGGGCATCTGGAACAGATACTGCAATGGCCGGCCTATGCCGACTACATGGATACTAACGGGGTAATTCTGGCAGGAGAAGCCAGGACCTACGCTCTGCTGGAGAAGATGATAACAGCAGCTACCGTTCCCTTCAGATCCAAACGTATTCATATAGGCATGGACGAGGCACACGGCATCGGCAGCGGCAAGTATAAGGAATTACACGGTGAGCGCAGGCCTTTTGATATCCTGAATGAGCACCTGGTGCGGGTAAAGGGTATTTGCGATAAGCTGGGATTACAACCCATGATCTGGAGCGATATGTATTTCAGGCTGGGTTCTAGGACCAACAATTACTACGATAAAGAGAGCGTCATTCCTGCAGATGTGGCATCTGCTATTCCTGCGGGGGTGGACCTTGTCTATTGGGATTACTATCATACGGACAAGGATTTCTATATGGATTGGATAGACAGGCACCGGGCCATGGGTAAGGAGCCTGTAATGGCCGGAGGCGTCTGGACATGGGATCGTTTCTGGACAGCGCTGCCTTTCTCGTTTATCGTTACTGAGGCCTGTATGACGGCTGCCCGTGAGAAAGGGCTAAAGGAGGCTCACGTCACCATGTGGGGTGATGACGGCAATGAATGTGATATATTTTCGGCCCTTCCCGGCATTCAATTCTTTGCCGAGCACGGCTGGGCCAATACGGTTGATAAAGAGAAACTGCGAGCCAACTTCAGAGGTACCTGCGGTGTTTCTTTTGATGATTGGCTTAAGGCGGCAGACGTTGATCCCGGCAAACTCAATAGCAACGCCTCAAAATGGCTGCTCTGGGAAGATCCCATCATAGGAATGCTGGAACCGGAAACGGAGGGCAGGGACCTGCAAGGCTACTACGGAGAACTGGCTGACCTTCTCTTTGCCGCCGCCGATAAATCACCGCTTGCATCCAGGCTGCAATTCCCAGCCCATCTGGCCAGAGTGCTGGCGCTTAAATCCGGTTTGCGCCGTGAAATAAGCGCGGCGTATAAAGTCGGTGACAGGGCAAAACTGGGCAGTATTATCGACGGCAGGTTGATAGAATTGCAGACGGCTGCGGAAGCGCTCTGGCTGTGCCATCGCGATATGTGGCTTAAGACTTATAAGCCGTTTGGCCTGGAAGTGATAGAGCAGCGTTACGGCGGTCTGCTGATACGTCTGAGAAGTCTCTCCGACAGGTTGGCAGCATACCTGAACGGCGATATAGCTTCCATTCCTGAGTTGGAAACGGATCTGTGCAGGATATTCGATGCCGGGGAGGAGTTGCCCCATATGCGTTACAATCGAGCCAAAACTCCCAGTGCGTTAAAGTAATTGGCTGCAATTCGTATTTTGGGAAGGTTTTATGAATTGCGTGTAGAATATGCACGAGAGTTGACAGTTTTGCTGTAAATTTTCGACAGGGAGGGG
>JAQVUQ010000546.1 GCA_028699365.1 bacterium
GGGACGAGAGCGTTTACGATGCGGAGAAGTTCATGTGGATACAGTGGCACCGTCTGGACGTTCAGCGAACTCTATCTCAAGCTGCAGAAGAACGAGCGCTGGCTGGAGGCGGCAGCCCCAGTATGGCGCCCTACTCCGTCTTCTCCGATTGTTTTTCCGTTATGGGAGCCGCCGCTTATTACCGTGCCTGCGGCAGGAAAGATGCCAAACAGGAGGCATTATCGGCCTTCCGGAGCTATCTTGACAGAGAGGATCGTCCCAAGGGCGAGTGGATCAAGGGGCTTCCCGGACGCAAGCCCATGAAGAACCGGGGCTTCTATATGATGATTGCCAAATTACCTTATTCGCGTATATTCCTCTCCGGCACACTATTTGCCGCTTTACCTAAGGGGTCGTCCATGAATAACCTTACCAATTTGGAGCCTTTGGCTCAGATCGGGGCGTCTTTGGGCTGCGACTGCGTTGCTCCAAATCCGCCTCCGGCAAATTAGCAATTTATCCATGGACGACCCCTCTGAATGCGCGGAAAGAGGTGGATGGCATGCCGGATAAAGTTATGTGGTTGAGCGATGTTGGTCGTAACGACGTACCCCGGGCCGGAGGCAAAGGGGCCAACCTGGGGGAGATGATCCAAAGCGGCTTCCCGGTGCCGCCGGGGTTTGTGGTCGTCAGCGGGGCCTATTACGATTTTATTGCCCAAAGCGGCCTGTCGGATAAAATCCGGGAGACGCTGCAAGGCCTGAATATGGAGGACAGCACGCGCCTCCAGGCCGCTTCTCGTCGCATCAAACAGATGATAATCTCCGCCGCCATGCCTGATGATACGGCCGGGGCGATCAGGAGTTTCTACAGCGATCTGGTGCGGGATGCTTCCCCCTATGTGGCCGTGCGCTCTTCGGCCACGGCTGAGGATCTGCCGGAAGCCAGCTTTGCCGGGCAGCAGGAGAGTTTTCTCAATATCAACGGAGAAGATAACGTGGTGGAGGCGGTGCGGCGCTGCTGGGCCTCTCTCTGGGATGCCAGGGCCATCTATTACCGCGACCGTCAGGGCTTCGACCAGATGAAGGTGGGTATTGCCGTGCCGGTGCAGCGTATGGTGGAGGCCGAGGTTTCCGGGGTGTCTTTTACCGTGGAACCGGTCAGCGGCGCCCGGGATAAGATCTACATCGAAGCCGCCTTTGGGCTGGGAGAAGTGGTGGTCGGCGGGCAGGTTGACCTGGACAGCTACATCGTTGATAAGGAGCGCATGGAGATACTTGATCGCCATGTTGCCGGACAGGCCTGGCAGTTGATGCGGGCCGACGGAGAGAACCGGAGGGTGGATCTCTCCCCGGAAGAAGGGGGCAGGCAGAAACTGCCCGACGATAAGATAATCGAACTGGCCGGTATATCCCGCCGTCTGGAGGAGCATTACGGCAATGAGCCTCAGGATATAGAGTGGGCCCTGGAGAAGGGCACGATGTATATCGTGCAGACCAGGCCGGTGACTACGCTCAAGAAGGAGCCTGCCAAACCGACCGGTGCCACAACGTCTGAGGGTGAAATGCTTCTTACAGGCGTAGGTGCCTCTCCCGGCATCGCCTCCGGGCCGGTGCATATCCTGCGCTCGTCCGATGAGGTGAATGAACTGAAGGACGGCGAGGTGCTGGTGGCGGTGATGACCAATCCCGATTTTGTTCCCGCCATGCGCCGTGCGGCCGCCATCATCACCGATGCCGGAGGAAGGACCTCCCATGCCGCCATCGTCAGCCGGGAGCTGGGCGTGCCCTGTATCGTGGGAACGGATAAAGCCACCACTGTTCTGAATAACGGCCAGATGGTCACGGTGGACGGCAGTCGCGGCACGGTCAGCGCCGGCGCAGTGGAGAAGACCAGGGCAACTCCCGCTCCGCTTCCGGTAGTCGGAGAGGCAAGAACGATAACCGGAACCAAACTCTACGTCAATCTGGCCGAGCCGGAGAGAGCGGCGGAAGTGGCGGCCATGGATGTGGACGGCGTCGGCCTGCTGCGGGCGGAATTCATGATAGCCGGCATCGGCCGGCATCCCCGGGCTCTGTACGATGAAGGCCAAAGTCAAGTCTTCATCGATAAGCTCTCTGCCGGGCTGGTACAGATAGCGGCTGCCTTCTATCCTCGTCCGATATTCTACCGCACTACCGATTTCAAGACCAACGAATACCGCGACCTGGCGGGCGGGGAGAAATACGAAGAGGCCGAAGCCAACCCCATGCTGGGCTACCGGGGCATATCACGATATATCAGGGAGCCGGAGATATTTGCCATGGAACTGGCCGCCGTCAACAAGGTACGGCAGGAGATGAAGTTGACCAATCTGCATGTCATGCTGCCCTTTGTTCGCAAGCCGGAGGAACTTAAAGACGCCAAGGCGGTGATGGAAAGAGCCGGCCTGATCCGGGGACGGGATTTCAAGCTCTGGATCATGGTGGAGGTACCCAGCACCGTCATCAGGATGAACGATTTTATCGATTGCGGCATAGACGGCGTTTCCATCGGCAGCAACGATCTGACACAACTCGTATTGGGCATAGACCGGGACAGCCGCAAGCTGGCAGCGGAGTTCGATGAAATGGACGAAGCCGCGCTGCAG
>JAQVUQ010000059.1:0-5873 GCA_028699365.1 bacterium
ATCCTTGACTTCACGACGCTCCTGCATGAGAGCATGAAGCCTGGCCAGGGCCGCTGCCGCCTGGCTGAGGCTGTTTACATAGCCGCTCATCATGGACATCGGGCTGGCAGCCAGCATCAGCAGCCCGAGAAAGGCAATAAACTCACCGGCAGTAAGAATACCATGCAATACTTTCAGGCCGCCATACCACAGAATAACGACGGCACCAATGGCAAACAGCAGATCCATTGTCGGCGTCAGCGTTGCACTGGCCATGGCACTACGCATAACAAATTGAAAGTTCTTCTCGTTCTCGACTTTGAAGCGCTTTGTCTCATGCTTTTCCATGCTGAACGATTTTACCACTCTGATGCCGGAAACGGTCTCCTGAATAATAGTGGTTATATCGGCCAGCTTGCGTTGAATGGAATCGGTGATGCCCCTGATACGGTTGGAAAAAAAGCCCACTACCAGGGCCATAACCGGCATTACTCCCAGAGTAAGCAACGTAAGCTGCCAGTCCATCATCAGCATCATGACCAATGCACCAATCAGCATAGACAGGGCTTGAACGATATTCAGTATACCTCCTGAGAGAGAACCCTGGACTACATTGATATCATTGGTCAAAGTGGAGATAACCTCTCCCGTATGACGCTTTTCATAGAAATCTATCGGTAATTCCTGGAGATGGCCGTAGAGATCGTTGCGCATGTTTAAGATCATACGCTGTCCGGCAAAAGACATCATATAGGTCTGAAGCCACATCAATACGCCCTTGATCAGAAAAATAGCAATGATCCAGCGGCAAATGTTCATCAATAAGCTTCTGTCATTGCTACTAAAGACCTTATCCAGCAGATCCTTTCCAAAAATACCGGGCAATTTCAGATTGAGCCAGGTGGCCACACCAAGACAAACCAAGGCTATGAGAATCTGTATCCAGACAGGCCTCAAGTATCTTGCTGTAAAACGTAGTAATTTCAACGACAAACTCCTACTCCGTTATATCCGCCCTGGCTAAAGAACGATCCAGTTGACGAATATATATCCTGACATCATCACCCACACGGTTACCGGCCTTTTCCACATCTACCATCATACCGCGGACCCAGGCCAATCCGTTATCCACGCAAAATGGATTGACTGAATCTATGGTAACCGTTATGCTCTCCCCTACTGTCAGAGGAAATAATCTGCCCTTGATATGGCTCTCCGGTTCCACCTTGAAGCCCTCCGGATGGAGACGCTGATCGCCACGAACGTAAACTTCCTTGCCGATGCACTTCTCTATACCGTCTATACGCTCCCCGTCGGCACCGATGAGATTGACGGCCACCTGGGGATACGCCCTGACTACCAGGCGGCTGCTGTCGTACTCCATGCCTGCCTTGCGCATTTCGCGCTCGATCCGCACGGACATAGTTTCAGCCGAGATGATATGCCCGTGGCCGTGACAGAGCGGACAGGTGACGCAGAGAAGCGCCGGCAGGCTCTTGCTGACGCGCTTACGCGTCATTTCAATCAGTCCCAGCTTGCTGATGGATGAAATGCTGGTCTTAGTTTTATCCTCACTCAAGGCCTTTTCAAAAGCTTTGAACACTTTATCCCGGTGCGACTCATTATCCATATCGATAAGATCGATGACTATTATACCGCCTATGTCGCGCAGCCTGAGCTGCCTGGCTATCTCCTTGACAGCCTCAAGGTTATTGGTCAGAATGGTATGCGCCAGGTCCCTGGTGCCGACATACCGTCCCGTGTTGACGTCGACGACCGTCAGCGCCTCAGCCTCTTCTATTATCAGATAGCCGCCGGATTTAAGCCATACCTTGCGCTTCAACGCCTCGTCTATCTGCTCTTCCAGGCCGAAATGGCTGAATACCGGTATCTTGCCGTCATACAATATCACTCTGTTCTTATAGCGCGGGGAGAGCATGCCGACAAGATCGAGCACCTTCTCATATTCCGGCAGTGAATCGATGATGAATTCGCTTATGTCGGCAGTGAAAACATCGCGGACCATACGAAAAACCAGGCCGTATTCCTTGTGAAGAAGGGCTGGAGCCTGAGATCTGCGGGCACTCTCCCCTATTCTCTTCCAGAGAGAGGTCAGGAAGTTCAGATCGCGAACGATATCCTTTTCACTTCTCCCCTCGGCTGCGGTCCTGACTATGATGCCCATATCGTTGGGCCGTATCTTCTCGGCTATATGACGCAGGCGCTCTCTCTCCGCCTCATCGGGCAGCCGCCTTGAAACGCCCACCAGATCGGAAGACGGCATCAGAACCAGATATCGTCCCGGCAGGCTGATGCGCGTGGTTACCCTGGCACCCTTGGTACCGATGGGACTCTTCGTGATCTGGACCTTGACCTCCTGGCCAACCTTCAAGGACTCCGAAATAGTCGCTCTGGACGGAACAGCTATCTCATCGTCGTCCGTGAGCGTGCCGGGCACTACGTCGCCGACATACAGAAAGGCGTTGCGCTCTAATCCGATATCGACGAAAGCAGCCGCCATACCGGGTAAGACATTAGCAACTTTCCCCTTATAGATGCTGCCTATGTTGCGCTCTTCCCGCTCCACATATATCTCTACCAGACGATCGTCGTCCATGACGCCGACACGCGTTTCATACTGATCCACATTGGCTACAATTCTCTTCTTTGTCGGCAAACAGCTCACCTCAATCCTTCAAGCTCACTCTCAGGCATATCATACCCTTCCCGCGGTGAAGGAAACCCGCCGTTTCTGACATCCGAAACGAACTCTCCCACCGCGGAACTTATCAAGGGATTCATATCCAGATAACGACGGACAAACCGTGGTGTTCCGGCTTTACCCAGACCAAGTATATCATGGGTTACAAGTATTTGCCCATCGCAGAATTCCCCGGCGCCTATGCCTATGGTAGGCACTCCGACGGCCTCGGTTATCCGGGCCGCCAGTTGGCGCGGAACACACTCCAGCAACAGCGCGAATATCCCGGCTGCATCCAGCGCCCTGGCCGATTCAAGCAGAGCCGCCGCCTCCTCTCTCTCCCGTCCCCGGGCTCTGTAGCTGCCCAGTTGATTTATCGATTGCGGCTGCAGTCCTATATGTCCCATGACCGGAATACCTATCTCCACCATCTGCGCCACCAGAGGAGCCACTCCCGTGCCGCCCTCCAGTTTGACGGCACTGGCGCCGCCCTCCTTGAGAAATCTGCCGGCGTTCAGAAGTGATGAGGTTTTATCCACGCCATAGGATAGAAACGGCATATCGGCCACGATAAGGCTCCTTTTCACTCCCCGGCTGACGGCCTTGACATGATGCAGCATCTCTTCCGTGGTAACAGGAACGGTATCCTCGTAGCCCAGGATAACATTGCCCACCGAATCCCCTACCAGCAGCATATCGATACCCGCCTCGTCCAGCAGAACGGCCATAGGCGCATCGTAAGCCGTCAGTGCGACTATCTTCTCCCGCCCTTTCTTTGATCGTATGACGGCGGTCGTAATTTTATCGGACATCCTCGCACCTCCAGGGAGCGTATTTCTTTATACCCTTATCGATATCAAGGCTTTCCAAAGCCCTTTCCACGCTCATACCTTTACCTATGTTAACCCCTGGAGCAATCTCATGCAAGGGTAACAGAACAAACGGCCTCTGCCGCATTCCGGGGTGCGGCACGGTCAGTTCCTCCGTAGCTATCGTCAGCTCGTCATACAGCAATATATCTATATCTATAGGCCTGGGGCCCCAGCGCGGGCCGGGAACTCTGCCCATCAGTCGCTCTATCTCCTTGACGATCGTCAGAAGCTCCTGAGCGGACAGCCGGGTCCGCGCTTCGATAACGGCGTTGAGAAAAGCAGGCTGATCCGAATAGCCGAACGGCTCGCTCTCATAAACGGATGAAGCCTTCACGCACTCCACTCCGTTATCGGACAGACAGGTTACGGCCCGGCACAGACTGCTTTCCCTGTCACCCAGGTTGGAGCCCAGACCAAGGTAGCATATCATAGAGAAGTACCCAGGTGCGGCAGAAGTATCCTTATATGCGTTACGCCTGAGGATATGTGCCGCGGCCGGCCTCGGGAAGCATAATAAGCATTGAGACAGGACGGCTCGAAAGCGTTATCCACTCTGCCTATGATCTGAGGAACGCCCTCCCAGGGGCCTCCGTCCAGGCGAACCTGAACCTCCGAGGAGAGTTCAGGGTTCTGCGGCTCGTAAGAGAGACTGATAAAGTAGCTGAAAAGCGGATAGCGACCGCCTATGGGGGGATCGTCCTCGTTCAACGGAGCCACGGTCATCCACTGAGAGCCGTCCAGCCGGCTGTCCCGCGCATGATCCCAGGGGACGATCTGAAAACCGCCGCGGCTCTCCACGGCAAAATCGCTCAATTCGTCAGCCAGCAATGTCTGACGCGAAAAGGGTGCAGTAGACACCGTTATAACTCCGGGATGGTTGGAAGTCACTCTTCCGGGCCCCGCCCAGGAGGTTCCTTCGAAGCGGCCTATGCCGCTCACCGGACGAACGACCCTGGCCACTTCTTCCGAACTGCCGTCGTCGTAAACGGAGGTGATCGCCCCCCCGGCTTTGTTCTCAAACACTATCTCCCGGGGATAACGGGCAGGAGCTTCCACTATCATCAACAATACGTCACCGGACACGGGCAGGTAGTTGTCGGGGATGGGCGCAGGGGCTCCCCCTACTTCCAGAAAGACGCGATTTCCCACAAACGGAGCAAAGGATCTGAAAATGGAAGATCCGGCCGCTATGTCGGTAACTATACAGGAGGAGGATGCCCGCCTGACCATGACGCCTGTGGACATATCCCGGAATTCACCCGGCACCAGGCTGATCAGCATAGCCCTCTCCATACCTCCGGCAGTCGCCGGCAGGTGGCCCACCTTGATATGAATAGAGTGAGTTGCCACACCGGCCACACAGCCGCCGGCGGCCCATCGGCCGGCACTGAATGAGTTACGGTTGTTTGTTGTGGCCGGATGAATAACGCTGCCCGCCCGGACCCACTTCTCCCCGCCGTCGGAGCTTACCTCCACCGGCCCGCCCTTCTGATTGACGACGCGTATGCGATATATTTCCCCGGCGGAGGCGCTACAGGCAAGCAGCGATATGAGAAGCAGAGCAAACACAGTACCGCAAATTCTGGTGCGAAAAGGCACAAAGGCACGCTTCGCGCATAGTTGTTGGTTGTTGGTTGTTGGTTGTTGGTCTCGGGATTCCCTTGCAAGCTCTGCTTGAACTCCTGACTCCTGACTCCTGGCTCCTGACTCCTGGACCTGCAAACTGACCCCATCCATATTTTTCAGTTTGAACATCTTTTTTCTTTCCTTGCGCTATTCAGGCATGATTCATGATCTAAAATAACCATAAGCCGCCGACTTATCGCTTGTCATTCCTTGACAAGAAAAAACAGCGGTATATATTATAGTATATAAAGTCGGACACGCAGTAACGGTCAATAATATCTGCATTGGAGTGATCATACTTACATGGAAGACAGAAATACTCGCCAGGAACTACAGGAAACAGCCGACAAATTCCTCATACGTCACAAGAGCATCCTTGATACCACTTCCAAGATGCAGGAATACTGCGCCCGGGTCAACCGGGCCATTGCCAAAGCCGTCACCTGCTGCGGCTGTATTAAGATAGACGCCGACAAGCAGTGCCTTCCCCCCGATGCAAACTACTCCGATATCCGAGCCTTCATGCAAAGCCATCTTAACGGTGCACTCTGCGATAACTGTCGCGATACCATCTCTCATGAGATCGGCACCACCGTCTTTTATCTGGCTGCGCTCTGCAACCTCCTTGAATTGGATCTGGATACGGTTATCAACGAAGAGGATGAACGTATCCGAACCCTGGGGATTTACAGCCT